>OMSQ01000074.1 GCA_900313805.1 uncultured Prevotella sp.
AAAAAGACCGCCGGATTCTCATCCAGCGGCCGTGCTTTCTGTAAATGTTCGTAATTACTGAGCCTTTGCAGTGTCAGCAGCAGCTGTAGTGTCAGCAGCAGCAACCTGAGCGGCGCTATCAGTAGTAGCAGCAGCAGCGCTATCAGTAGCAGCAACAGAGTCAACGGTAACAGCAGCGCTGTCAGTTGCAGGAGCCTCGTTGGCTGCCTTTTTCTTGTCACAAGATGCGAGAGAGATAGCTGCGAAAGCTACGAACATAAATACTAACTTTTTCATTTTTTTCTTTGCTTTTAAATTACTGTAAAACAATCATTTGTTTATTAAAACGCTGCAAAGTTACGGCTTTTTTTGATACTGCAATATTTTTTTCAAACTTTTTTTTTGCTCTTTTTGTAACATTTTTGTAAGTGGTTGAAAGTAAGGCAGATAGAAAATGTTAATAAATGTTAATGAAGGTGTGTGCCCACACAACACATGTAGAAAACACTAAAAATTTGTCTATTTCAATATAAATATGTACATTTGCACTCGTTATGAGTGAAGTGAAAATTTTAGAGTCTCGTATAGCCTCTGCAGCCCAGGAGAGCATGGATGCTTTTGTGGATCTTTTTGCTGATTCCACATTGCAGAGCATCGGCGGTAGCCTTACCGCCGAGAGCATGCAGCACCTGAATGCAGACCAGTGCACACTGCTGGCCTGGCACATACTGCATGAGGAGGTGATGGACGGCGGTTTCGTACAGTTGCTCTACAACGGCTACGGTCCGTTCTTCTTTCAGAACCCTTTCCGTCAGATGATGCGTCAGTGGGGACTTGACCCTGTGGCTACACTCATCAACCGCGCGCAGTCACTCTACCGTCGCCATAAGGAACTGCTTACTACTCCCTGTTCTGACGATGAATTCATGGCACTTTTTGAGAAGATGACTGAGTTTGACGACCTTGACGACACTTTCGTAGAACACGAGGAAGAGTGGACGGCACGCGTGGCATACTATATAGATGAACATATAGCCGACTTCGCCACAGTGGTGCAGGCCGACTGACACACCCCAGTATATTCATACCTATGAACAAAGAACAGATTGCACTCCGCAAAAAGAGTCCGGTGCAGGTAAAGAATAAGAAGGCCTCGTTTGAGTACTTCTTCGTTGAGACCTACACGGCTGGACTCGTACTTACCGGTACAGAGATAAAATCCATCCGCTTGGGCAAGGCCTCGCTGGTGGACACCTACTGCGTGGTGGTCAACGGTGAGATGTGGGTGAAGAACATGAACATATCCACATACTTCTACGGCTCGTACAGCAATCATGAGGCCCGTCGCGACCGTAAGTTGCTGCTCAACCGCCGCGAGATATACCACCTGGCAGAGATGGCAAAGATACCAGGCTACACCATAGTGCCCACACTGCTCTTCATCGACCAGAATGGCAGGGCCAAACTCGACATCGCTCTCTGTCGAGGCAAGAAGCAGTATGACAAGCGACAGACAATGAAGGAAAAAGAAGACCGGCGTGAGATGGACCGCGCCATGAAGGTTTACGTATGACACAACACCTATCTATAATAGAGGCAGTAAAAGAGCGCATACTGGTGCTCGACGGCGCCATGGGAACGATGATACAAAGTTATCATCTCACCGAGCGCGACTTCCGTGGTGAACGCTTCGTAGACCACGTCGACCAACTCACTGGCGACAATGACGTGCTCAATATCACCTGTCCCGATGTGGTCAGGCAGATACATCGCCGATACCTCGATGCCGGAGCTGATATCATCTCCACCAACACCTTTAATGCCCAGAGCATCTCACAGGCCGACTACCACCTGTCATCTGTGGCTACGGAGATGGCATACGAGGGTGCCCGACTGGCACGTGCCGAGGCCGATGAATGTATGCGGCGCGACGGCACCACTCGTTATGTGTGCGGCAGCGTGGGACCTACGAACAAGACGGCCAGCATGAGTCCCGACGTCACCAACCCGGCGCTGCGCGACATACAGTTTGTCGACCTATATCAGGCCTATTGCCAGCAGATGGAGGCACTGCTGCGCGGCGGGGTGGATGCACTGCTCATCGAGACCATCTTCGACACCCTCAACGCCAAGGCTGCCATCGTGGCCGCCATCGACAGCATGCAGCATATAGGTAAGCAGGTGCCCATCATGCTCTCTGTCACCGTGAGCGACTTGGCCGGACGCACACTCAGCGGACAAACCATAGAGGCCTTCCTCGCATCCATCAGCACATATCCCATCTTCTCCGTCGGACTAAACTGCTCCTTCGGAGCTACACAGATGTTGCCGTTCCTCAGACAACTGGCACAGCAGGCACCATATTATATATCTGCCTATCCCAATGCCGGACTGCCCAATGCTCTCGGACTCTATGAAGAGACACCCGACACCATGGCACCACAGATGCAGCAGTTCGTCGACGAAGGACTGGTAAATATCATGGGTGGCTGCTGCGGCACTACTGATGCCTTCATAGCCAGTTTCGTGCCTATAGCACGCCGAGGCACTCCACATGTCCCCGTCAGTCGCTCGCCATACCTCTGGCTCAGTGGCCTCTCACATCTTGAGGTGTCGCCACAGGTGCGCTTCGTCAATGTGGGAGAGCGTTGCAACGTGGCTGGTTCGCGCAAGTTCCTACGTCTCATCAAGGAGCACCAGTACGAGGAAGCCATAAATATAGCACGCCGGCAGGTGACCGACGGTGCCATGGTCATTGACATCAACATGGACGATGCCCTCCTGCCTGCCGCTACAGAGATGGTGCATTTCGTCAACCTCCTGGCTGCAGAACCCGACATCGCCTCGGTGCCGCTGATGATAGACAGTTCTTCGTGGCCGGTAATCACGGCAGCACTGCAGTGCATACAGGGCAAGGCCATCGTCAATTCCATCTCTCTCAAGGAGGGTGAAGAGGTGTTCATCGCTCATGCACGCGAGGTGATGCGCTATGGAGCAGCTGTCGTCGTCATGTGTTTCGACGAACAGGGACAGGCAACCTCCTACGAACGTCGCATCGAGATAGCCGAGAGGGCCTACCGCCTGCTCACTACTGTGGTGGGCATGCACCCCGAGGATATCATCTTCGACCCCAACATACTCACTGTGGCCACTGGCATGAGTGAGCACGACGCCTACGCTGCCGACTTCATCCGTGCCACGGCATGGATACGCAGTCACCTGCCAGGAGCACATGTGAGCGGAGGCGTGAGCAACCTCTCCTTCGCCTTCCGTGGCAACAACTACATTCGCGAGGCCATGCATGCCGTTTTCCTCTACCACGCCATTCAGGCGGGCATGGACTTCGGTATCGTCAATCCTGCCACACGTGTAGCATACGAGGACATAGAGCCCTCGCTGCGCACAGTGATAGAGGACGTCATACTCTGTCGCGACCCGCAGTCGCCCGAGCGCCTCACCGCCATGGCGCACGAGCTCATGGCGGAACAGCAGTCTGCCACACCTTCCGCCTCCACGCCGTCGGCAACCGAGGCATGGCGCTCGCTGACAGTTGATGAACGCCTCTCATACGCACTCATACACGGGGTGGGGGAGTGGCTCGAACAAGACCTGGCCGAGGCCATGCAGAAATACCCGAGGGCGGTGCAGATTATTGAGGGACCACTCATGGCTGCCATGAATCAAGTAGGAGAATGGTTCGGACAGGGAAAGATGTTCCTGCCACAGGTGGTGAAGACGGCACGCACCATGAAACAGGCAGTGGCCATACTTCAGCCGCATATCGAGGCTCAGCAGAGCGGCACGGGACAACATCGCGGACGTGTGCTGCTCGCCACCGTCAAGGGCGACGTGCACGACATAGGAAAGAACATAGTTGCTGTCATCATGGCCTGCAACGGTTTCGAGGTCATAGACCTCGGTGTCATGGTGCCAGCCAGTCAGATTGTGGCCAAGGCACGCGAATACCAGGTGGACATGATAGGGCTGAGCGCACTCATCACCCCAAGTCTGGAGGAGATGGTAGAGGTGGCGCGGCAACTGCGACAGGCCGACCTCCACATGCCCATTCTCATCGGCGGTGCCACAACCAGCGAGACACATGTGGCTCTGAAGATAGCACCAGTGTACGATGGCGTGGTGGCATGGATGAAGGACGCATCGCAAAACCCCATCGTAGCGACTCACCTCATGGACGATGCACAACGCGAGCAGATAGAGACAACGCTCAATCAACACTATGCCGAGATACGCGAGCACCAACAACAGACCACACCCCTGCTCTCCCTTGACGAGGCTCGTCGGCGCAAACCACAGATTTTTTCAGACAACCCCTCATCTCATGAATAATATCACAACTATCGCATTTGACCTTGGCGGAGTGATTATCACTCTAGATCAGAAGCAGGCCCTGCAGCGCTTCGGCCAACTGGGACTGGGCGAGACTGTGCAACATCTTGACCCTTATCGGCAGAACGGCATATTTGGTGACATAGAGAGTGGCGACATTAGCGAACAGCAATTCGTAGAAACCCTATCGCAGATGGCAGGCCGCAAGATAACGCACAAACAGTGCTGTCATGCATGGCAAGGGTATGTCAAAGAACTGCCTCAGCGCAATCTGCGGTGCCTTAGGGAATTACGCTCCAAAGGCTACCGACTGGTACTGCTCTCCAATACCAACCCCTTCATTATGGAATGGGCCTTGAGCACACGCTTTGATGGCAACGGACATAGTATAGAACACTATTTCGACCATCTCTACCTCAGTTATCAGATGGGCATGCTCAAACCCGACCCGGGCATATTCAGACAAATGCTCATAGAAGAACAGACCATGCCCGACAGGATACTGTATGTTGACGATTCTCCAAAAAACGTGTCGGTGGCATCGCAGATGAATATGTTCACCATGTGCCCCGAAAACGGAGCCGACTGGACACAAGAAATATTTAAACATTTGATATAATGAAAAAAATCATCCTTTTGAGTATCATGGCCATAATGTCCATGACCGCGCTGGCTCAGCGCACCACCTACAAAATCAACTACTCCTACGAGTACGACCAGCAGAAGAACGACTACATCAAGAAACTCGACTATTGCGACGGTACCGTCACACGCACCTCTAAGGATATCGTGATACGCGGCATCAGCTACAATATCGTGTCGGAAGACATGAACACCAGTAATGCCGAACGCCGTTCGGTACAGTACACCTGCAAGGACGTGCGCGGTCAGGAGTATATCATCTGCTTCAATGAGGAACTCACATTCCCGGAATGGCTGCACTATCAGGTGCTCATCTTCAATGCCAACAGTCCCTACGACTGGACATACTATATCACCGATGCAGGTCAGCAGTAGATATGATGGCACGACACAAGAAACGTAATTGGACGGTACCTTCGGGCTCTGAACCAACTGAGTTCGACCGCCGTGTGATGTACTGGGAGAACAAGGGCAAGGAGGTGCCAAAACGCTCGTTGCTCTACACTCCTGATGAGGTGGAGGCCATACGGCGTGCCGGCGTGGTGAACACGGGCGTGCTCGACGAGGTGGCACGTCTCATCGGTCCAGGCATGAGTACGCTCGAGATAGACCACATCTGTCGTGACTACTGCGAGAGCCACGGTGCCATACCTGCTTGTCTGGGCTATGAGGGCTTCCCCATGAGCGTCTGCACCAGCATCAATGAGGTGGTGTGTCATGGCATACCCAAGCAGGAGGACGTGCTCGAGGAGGGCGATATCATCAATGTCGACTTCACCACTATCCTCGACGGCTACTATGCCGATGCCTCGCGCATGTTCATTATAGGCAAGACTACGCCTGAGAAAGAGCAACTGGTGCGGGTGGCACGCGAATGTCTGGAGATAGGTGCTGAAGCCGCCAAACCCTGGGGCTTTGTGGGTGACATAGGACATGCCATACAGGCTCACGCCCGCAAGTATCACTACGGTGTTGTGCGCGACCTCTGCGGTCACGGTGTGGGCAGACAGTTTCACCATGAACCCGACGTGCCACACTTCGGCAAGAAGGGAGAAGGCATGCTGCTCGTGCCCGGCATGGTGTTCACCATCGAGCCCATGATAAACATGGGCACATGGAAGGTGTTCATAGACGAGGAAGACCCCTACGGATGGGAGGTGATATCAGACGATGAAATGCCTAGTGCACAGTGGGAACACACATTCCTCATGACAGAGCACGGGGTAGAGATCCTATCATATTGAACGATATCAATACAGTCAAGTCATAATAACCATCATCATGGCAGTTTACATATTAGGCATAGAAAGCAGTTGCGACGACACTTCGGCAGCCGTCATACGCGATGGCGTGCTCCTGAGCAATGTCACCGCCTCACAACAGGTACACCGAGACTATGGTGGGGTGGTGCCCGAACTCGCGTCGCGCGCCCACCAGCAGAATGTGGTGCCTGTGGTGCACCAGGCCCTGCAGCGTGCCGGCATCAGTGCCGACCAGCTGTCGGCTGTGGCTTTCACACGTGGACCCGGACTCATGGGCTCGCTGCTTGTGGGTGTCAACTTCGCCAAAGGCTTCGCACGCGCTCTGGGCATACCGCTCATAGATGTCAACCACCTGCAGGGGCATGTCATGGCACATTTCATCCGTGAGAGCGACGACGACCACTCTGCACCCTCGCTGCCTTTCCTCTGCCTGCTCGTCAGCGGAGGCAATTCACAGATAGTGCGGGTAGATGCGTACAATAAGATGCAGATTCTCGGTCAGACTATCGATGATGCTGCCGGCGAGGCCATAGACAAATGCTCAAAGGTGATGGGACTGGGATACCCGGGCGGACCCATCATCGACCGTCTGGCACGCCAGGGCAACCCACACGCATACGTCTTCGCACAGCCGCATATACCAGGACTCGACTACAGTTTCAGCGGACTGAAGACCTCTTTCCTCTACTCCCTGCGCGACTGGGTGCAGCAGGACCCGCTCTTCGTGGAGCATCACAAGGCCGACCTGGCTGCCAGCCTGGAGTTTACTATTGTCGACATTCTCATGCGCAAACTGCGGCGTGCCGTGCGCGAGACGGGTATCAACGAGGTGGCAGTGGCAGGAGGAGTATCGGCAAATACCGGACTCCGCGAGGCCTTCTACGACCATCAGAAACGCTACAAGTGGAAGGTGTACATACCACGCTTCAGCTACACCACCGACAATGCTGCCATGATAGCCATCACAGGTTACTATAAATACCTGGACCGTGACTTCTGCAGCATCGATGTGCCCGCATATAGCAAAGTAGTACTTTAAAAAGTCACTATAGAGACTATACGTTCTATAGCTTCTATAATAAAAATACAATCTTTATGGATTTCGAAAACAAGATATTGAGTCGTGAGATACAGGAGAACCTGTATGCCACACACAAAACTCTCTCCACTGCCGAGAGTTGCACCGGCGGCAGGGTGGCAGAGGCAATCATAGCAGTACCGGGAGCATCCGACTATTTCAAGGGAGGCATAATCTGTTATACCGACGAGATAAAACAGCGCCTGCTGCATGTAGACCCGGCACTTATCGCAGAGCATACCGCAGTGTCGGAGCAGGTGGCACGTGCCATGGTAAAGGGTGCTGTAGAGACCATGGGTACCGACTATGCCGTGGCCATAACAGGCGTAGCAGGCCCCGGAGGGGGAACCAAGGAGATTCCCGTCGGCACTATCTGGCTGGCATGCGGCGATGCCGAACATCAGGTTACGGAGTTGCTCACTCACGACTCTGGACGAGATGTCAACCTCGCCAACGCCACATTCAAAGTGCTGCAGTTGCTCATACAGTTCCTCAAAGAGTACAATCCGCACGCGGCAGAAAACTATAACAAATAATCTTTAAGGTCTTTAAGGTCTTTAAGGACTTTAAGGTCTTTAAGGACCTTAATGACCTTAAAAACTGTGCTGCAAATAATTAAAAGTTACTAATTCTTAGCATTTAGGAAACTTTTTTAATATTATTTAGATAGAAAAATGCTGTAAACCTGCTATTATTGTTGTACTTTTGCGTTCAAATTGATAACCAAAATATTCACAATATGGCAGAAGCAATAGATATCCGCGAACTCAACATGCGGATAGAACAGCAGAGCGCGTTCGTGTCCAACATCACTATGGGCATGGATCGCGTTATCGTGGGACAGAAACACCTCATCGATTCACTACTCATAGGACTGCTCTCCGATGGACATATACTCCTCGAGGGCGTACCAGGACTGGCCAAGACTCTGGCTATAAAAACCTTGGCACAACTCATCGACTCCCGATACTCACGCATACAGTTTACGCCCGACCTCTTGCCGGCAGACGTGGTGGGCACCATGATTTATTCACAGAAGGAAGAGACGTTCCAGGTGAAGAAGGGCCCGGTATTTGCCAACTTCGTGCTCGCCGATGAGATAAACCGCGCACCTGCCAAGGTGCAGAGCGCTTTGCTTGAAGCCATGCAGGAGCACCAGGTCACCATCGGCGACAACACTTTCCTGCTGCCAGAGCCTTTCCTTGTCATGGCCACACAAAACCCCATAGAGCAGGAGGGCACATACCAGTTGCCCGAGGCACAGGTTGACCGCTTCATGCTCAAGGTCATCATCGACTATCCCACCTTGCAGGAGGAGAAACTCATCATACGTGAGAACCTGCACGGAGCACTGCCCGAGGTGAAGCCTGTTACCACAGCACAGGAGATTATCGATGCCCGCCAGGTGGTGCGCCAGGTGTATATCGACGAGAAGATAGAACAGTATATTGCCGACCTCGTCTTCGCCACACGCTATCCAGACCGCTACGGACTCTCCGAGCTGCGCGACTATATCACTTTCGGCGGTTCGCCGCGTGCCAGCATCAATCTGGCCAAGGCCGCACGTGCCTACGCCTTTGTAAAACGCCGCGGATATGTGGTGCCAGAGGATGTGAGGGCCGTGGCACATGACGTGATGCGCCACCGCATCGGACTGTCATACGAAGCCGAGGCTGCCAACGTGGATACAGAGCAGATAGTCAGTCAGATAATCAACAAAGTGGAAGTTCCCTGACCTCACACACGAAAAGTATGGATACCGCAGAGATCCTGAAGAAAGTCAGAAAGATAGAGATTAAGACCAAGGGCCTGAGTCAGAATATCTTTGCCGGACAGTACCACTCCGCATTTAAGGGTCGTGGCATGGCCTTTGCCGAGGTGCGCGAGTATCAGTACGGCGATGATGTGCGCGACATTGACTGGAACGTGACGGCACGTTTCCATAAACCCTATATCAAAGTCTTTGAGGAGGAGCGCGAACTCACCGTCATGCTCCTCGTGGATGTCAGCGGCTCGCTCGATTTCGGTACCACACACCAGTCCAAACGCGATATGGCTACAGAGATAGCTGCCACACTCGCGTTCAGTGCCATACAAAACAACGACAAGATTGGCGTCATCTTCTTCTCTGACCGCATAGAGAAATACATACCGCCAAAGAAAGGACGAAAGCATATCCTTTATATCATTCGCGAGATGCTCGACTTCCACCCCGAGAGTGTGAGGACGGATGTGGCTGTGGCACTGGAGTTTCTTACCCGTGTGATGAAACGCCGCTGTACAGCCTTCATCCTCAGCGACTTCTATGCAGAAGGACAGTTTGACGACGCCCTCACCATCTGCAACCGCAAGCACGATGTCACAGCCATACAGGTGTACGACCGCCGTGCACGTGAACTGCCATCGGTGGGACTGATGAGGGTGCGCGATGCCGAAACAGGGCACGAGATGCTCATCGACACCTCCAGTCGACGTCTGCGCCAGGCACACACGGCCTACTGGATGGCACGCCAGCGACAGCTGAGACAGACCTTCAACCGCAGTCAGGTGGACAGCGTGACAATAGCCACACACGAAGACTATGTGAAGAAACTCATCGCACTATTCGAGCGCCGTGGATAAATCTATGAAACAAATGAAACGCATCATACAATCAGCACTGCTCCTGCTCCTGACTCTCACCATGCATGCACAGGTGTCGGTCGAGGCACGCATTGACTCCATACAGATGTTCATCGGCGAACAGGTGCACCTCACTCTGAGCGCCACCGTGGCCGACGGGCAGCAGCCCGTCTTCCCCGTCTATCAGCGCACGCAGCAGATGGTGCCGGGAGTAGAGGTGCTCTCTCAGAACGACGATGACACCATTCACCTTGACGGGGGCAAGGTCCGCATGTCGCGCACATATACGCTCACCAGTTTCGACGATACTCTTTACTATCTGCCGCCGCTCTCTGTCACCGTGGATGGCAAGCAGTATCAGAGCAAGAGCCTGGCACTCAAGGTGCTGGGTGTGGAGGTAGATACTATACACCCCGAGCAGTTCTATCCTGCCAAGGATGTGCAGGACAACCCCTTCTCGTGGGATGACTGGAGCACGGCGTTCTGGCTCTCATTAGTATTGCTCGTGGTGCTAGGTGCCGTGTGGTACCTCTACACGCGCCTTCGCGACAATAAGCCCATCGTCTCGCACATACGCATCATCCGGCGTGCACTGCCACACCAGAAGGCCATGAAGGAGATAGAGCATATTCAGCATGAGCACCTCTCTGCATCACAAGACCAGAAGACATACTATACTCGTCTGACCGACACCCTGCGAACATACCTCGAAGAGCGTTTCGGCTTCAGTGCCATGGAGATGACGAGCGACGAGATAATAGAACGGCTGCAACAGGAGGAGGACCAGACGAAGATAGACGAACTGCGCCAGCTCTTCCATACCGCCGATCTGGTGAAGTTTGCCAAGCATGCCGCCCTCATCAATGAGAACGACCGCAACCTGGCCACCGCCATCGCCTTTATCGACGAGACAAAGAAAGAAGACATGCCCACAGAGCAGCGCATACAGCCCACACTCACCGACTCCGAACGCCGCTCACAGCGTCAGCGTCTCACTGTCATCATCATCATGGGTGTGCTCATCGTAGCCGCGCTCTCACTCGTGGCATATATTGGGTGGCGCCTGTATCTGCTGTTAGCATAAAAACGTATCTGCAATGGAATTTATAAACAAGGAATATCTGCTGCTACTGCTGCTCATCATACCATATCTGCTGTGGTACTTCCTCTTCCGCCGCCATGCCGAGGCTACGCTGCGCATGAGTGATACCCATGCCTATATCGGTGCTTACAAGAGTTGGCGTGTGCGCTTGCAGCATCTGCCTTTGTTGCTCCGCATATTGGCGTTCACCATGTTGGTAATGGTGCTTGCCAGACCGCAGACCAGTCACTCATGGGGCTCGCGTACTGCAGAGGGCATAGACATCATGCTCGCTATGGACGTGTCTACCAGCATGCTGGCCGAGGATCTCAGACCTAACCGCATGGAGGCGGCCAAGGAGGTGGCAGCGGAGTTTATCGCCGGCCGCCCCGACGACAACATCGGACTCACCATCTTTGCCGGTGAGTCGTTCACGCAATGCCCCATGACCACCGACCATCAGTCGCTGGTCAACGTGCTGCACAACGTGCGCACCGACATCGCTGCCCGCGGACTCATAGAGGACGGCACGGCAGTGGGCATGGGACTGGCCAATGCCGTCAGCCGCCTGGAGAAGAGCAAGTCCAAGAGCAAGGTGGTGATACTGCTCACCGACGGCAGCAATAACCGAGGTGAGATCTCGCCCATGACGGCAGCACAGATAGCCAAGAGCCTGGGCATCAGGGTCTACACCATTGGCGTGGGCACCAATAGGGTGGCACGCTATCCCATGGCGGTAGGTGGCACCACACAGTATATCAACGTGCCGGTAGAGATAGACACCAAGACGCTGAGCGACATAGCACGCACCACCGACGGACATTTCTACAGAGCCACTAACACTCAGGAACTTAAACAGATATATCACGACATAGACCAACTGGAAAAGACCAAGTTCGACGTGAAGAAATACAGCAAGCGCAATGATGCCTACCAACCCTTTGCATTGGCGGCTCTTTTGGCATTGTTGCTCGAACTGCTGTTGCGCCTCACCCTGTTGCGCCGACTGCCGTAAAAATATATAACAGATACTGCAATGTTCAGATTTGAAGACCCCTTATACCTCTACCTGCTGGCGCTGCTGCCTCTGCTGTGGCTCCTGCATCTCTATGCCCACCGCCGCCAGCGCCGCCAGCTGAAGGAGTTTGGCGACCCTTCACTCACGGCCACGCTCACCGAGAATGTGTCTCCTGCTCGCAAAAACATCAAGTTCTGGCTCATCATGGCTGCCGTGGCACTGCTCATCATCATGCTCGCCCGCCCGCAGCTGGGCTCGCGCATCAGCAATGAGAGCAGGCAGGGAATAGAGGCCATCATTGCCATGGATATCAGCAACAGCATGATGGCAAAGGATGTGGCACCCTCCAGACTGGAGAAAAGCAAGATGCTGGTGGAGAACATGGTAGACCATTTCTCCGATGACAAGGTGGGACTCATCGTGTTTGCAGGAGATGCTTTTGTGCAGCTCCCCATAACCACCGACTACGTGTCGGCGAAGATGTTCATGCAGAATATCAGTCCCTCGCTCATCGCTACGCAGGGCACCGATATCGCTGCTGCCATCCGACTGGCTATCAACTCCTTCACCTTGGACGACACGGCAGGCAAGGCCATCATCCTCATTACCGACGGAGAAGACCATGAGGGAGGTGCTACCCAGGCGGCAGCTGAAGCCAAAGACCATGGCATCAATGTGTTCATCCTCGGCGTGGGGTCGCCACAGGGAGCCCCCGTGCCAACGGCCGACGGCGGATACATGACCGACAACAGCGGCGAGACCGTAATGTCACGACTCAATGAGCAGATGTGCCGTGAGATAGCTGAAGAGGGTGCCGGCACATACATACACGTGGACAACACTTCACAGGCACAGGAAAAACTCGACCAGGAGATAGCCAAACTGCAGAAGGGAGAGATAAACTCAGTGGTCTATAGCGAGTACGACGAACAGTATCAGGCCGTGGGGCTCATCGTGCTCCTGCTACTCATCATCGAAGCCTGTCTGCTGGAAAGGAAAAGCAAACTCTTCCGCCGCATAAAAATCTTTAAATAGAAATCATGAGAATACTACATATATTGCTAACTGCCGTGGCACTCGCCGCCACTCTTGATGCCAGTGCACAGGACGACCGCTACTATGTGCGCAACGGCAATAAACTGTTTCGACAGGGACAGCATGAGAAGGCAGAACTTGAGTACAGAAAGGCGCTCACGCAGAACGACCAGAACACTCAGGCCCTGTACAACATCGGTTGTGCCATGATGATGATGCAGAAAGACTCGCTGGCTATAGAGCAGTTCAAACTCGCCGGTGCGGCTGAGACCAACGCCATACGCCGTGCCATGTCATATCATAACATAGGTGTCGACTTTCAGATGAACCAGGATTACGCTAAGGCAATAGAGGCGTATAAGGAGGCGCTGAGAAATAACCCACACGACGACCAGACACGCTACAACCTGGCTCTGTGTAAGGAACTGCTGAAAAAACAACAGCAGCAAAAGAAAGACCAGAATAAAGATAAGGATAAGGACCAGGATAAGGAGCAAAACAAAGATAAGGACAAGGAACAGAATAAAGACAAACAGAACCAAGATAAGAATCAGGACAAGGACAAGCAGAACCAAGATAAGGACAAGAACAAGGACCAGAAAGACGGTCAGGACAAGCAAGACCAGAACGACAAAAAGGACAAGCAGCAGTCAGACCGTCAGAATGCTGGTCAGCAACAGATGAGTAAGGAGAATGCAGAACAGCTGCTCAATGCCGCCGTGCAGGCCGAGAAGGCCACACAGCAGCGACTGCAGCAGGCATTGCAACAGCCACAACGAAAGAAACTACAGAAAAACTGGTGATGACGATGAAGAAACGCTATACATATCATACTTCCGATCCGCGTATATACCTGCTTATAGCCATGGTTATTAGTGCCGTGGGTGCGGCAGCACAGACCCTCTCTGTCCATGCACCTTCCAAGGTGCTGGTGGGGGAGACCTTCCGTGTGGAATATACAGTCAATACTGTCGACGTGTCGGGCAACCTGCAGGAACCTGCCATGCCCGAAGCCCTTGAGGTGGTGTACGGACCCTCTGTGTCGCAACAGCAGAGCTACAGCATGGTCAACGGCCATACCTCATCTTCTGAGTCCATCACCTACACCTTCATGGTCATGGCACATCGCACAGGCACATTCACCATCCCGCCGGCACATATCGCAGTTGGAGGGAAACGCCTCTCTTCCGCCTCAGTCAAGGTCACCGTCGGCGGCAGTGCACAGACGTCGCAGCAGAGTGGCACACGCTTCCATCAGGACGAGGACCAAAGACCCAGAGCACGACAGGCAGGGGCGCCCATCTCGCAGCGCGACCTCTTCATACGGGTGAGTGCCAACAAGACACGTGTGCATGAACAGGAACCTATATTGCTTACATACAAGGTGTACACACTCGTCGACCTCACACAACTTGAGGGAAAGATGCCCGACCTCAACGGCTTCCACTCACAGGCTGTGGACCTGCCACAGCAGAAGTCGTTCCATACAGAGAACGTTGACGGACGTAACTACCGCTGTGTCACATGGAGCCAGTACGTGATGTACCCGCAGATGACAGGCGACCTGGAGATACCTCCCATCACCTTCCGAGGAATAGTGGTGCAGGAGAACAGAAATGTAGACCCCTTCGAGGCTTTCTTCAATGGCGGTTCGGGATATGTGGAGGTGAAGCGCGAGATAGAGGCACCGGGACTCACCGTGCATGTAGACCCGCTGCCCACCCGGCCGGCTGACTTCTCGGGCGGAGTGGGACGCTTCAATATCTCTGCACAGATAGACAAGACCGAGGTGACGGCAGGCGACCCCATCAACATACGCGTGGTGGTGGGGGGAGTAGGCAACCTGAAACTGCTCAAACAGCCTGAACTGCCTGTGCCTAAGGACTTTGAGAAATATGATGCAAAGGTTACTGACAAAACCAAACTCACCTCCAACGGAGTAGAGGGAAACATGGTGTACGACTTCATAACCGTGCCACGGCATCAAGGCGACTTCACTATACCACCCATCACCCTCACCTATTACGACACACAGGCAAATGCATATAAGACTATCAAGACACAGGAGTTCAAGGTGCATGTGGAGCCAGGTGATGGAAATGCGGAAGTGAGCGACTATACTGAACAGAAAGTGAAAGATATCTATCCCATACACGAAGGTAAGGCCAGGGTCCATGCTGCCGACGAGTTCTTCTTCGGCTCCAAGCGCTACTGGGCATGGGTGGTGGCACCCCTGTTGCTCTTCGGAATGCTCATGCTTATCTTCCGCCGAAGGGCCATCGAGCGCAGCAATATCATAAAGATGCGCGGCAAACAGGCAAAC
>OMSQ01000123.1 GCA_900313805.1 uncultured Prevotella sp.
CGTACATGTCTGCCGCCTTCGAAGGGCGTGGCGAAATACTCGTCCATGATCTTCGAGGCCATGTCGTGGTCGATGAATCGGCCTGGCATCACCAGCACGTTGGCATCGTTGTGCTGACGTATCAGATGGGCAATCTCAGGTATCCAGCACAGTCCGGCACGTATGCCTTGGTGCTTGTTCAGGGTCATGCTAATGCCCTCGCCACTGCCGCAGACAGCTATGCCACAGTCCACCTCGCCGCGCTCCATGCCCTCGGCCAGAGCATGACCGAAGTCGGGATAGTCGCACGACTGATCGCTGTTGGTGCCATAGTCCACAAACTCCATTGCGTGGGCGGTGAGATACTCTTTTACGTATTCTTTCAGTTCATAGCCGGCATGGTCGCTGGCCAAACCTATTTTCTTGATGTTCATGATTGCAGATAGTCTTTTACTTGACGATATACATTCTCTCCGGTAAATCCGAATTTCTCATCCAGCACTTTGAATGGTGCACTGTAGCCGAAACAGGGCAGTCCCCATACTCGGCCGCCTATTCCCACCAGCGTGTCCATGCAGAAGGGCAGACCGGCGGTCAGGGCAAACCTCTTGGTGCCTGGAGGCAGTATCTGTTCCTGATATTCTATGGGCTGGGTGCGGAACAAACCTTCTGAAGGTACGCTCACTATGCGCGATTTGATGCCGTCGGCACGAAGCAGGGCTGCACCGGCTATCAGTGTTGATACCTCACTGCCGCTGGCTATAAGTATCACGTCGTAGTCCTCGTCGCTGCCTTTCACAACGTAGGCTCCCTTGCGGGCCTGTTCGTAATCTGTGCCCTCGGGCAGTGATGTCACGTTCTGGCGCGAGAAGATGAGTGCTGTGGGGGTGTCCATGTTCTCCATGGCCATGGCCCAGCAAACGGTTGCCTCGTCGCTGTCGGCAGGGCGGAACACGCGCATGGAGTCGAGACCGCTGTGGTTCTTCATCTTCTCCAACAGGCGTATCTGTGCTTCCTGCTCCACGGGCTCGTGGGTAGGACCGTCCTCGCCCACACGGAAGGCATCGTGGGTCCAGATGAACTTCATCGGCACTTCCATCAGGGCTGCCATGCGGGCTGCTGGCTTCATATAGTCGGAGAATACGAAGAAGGTGCCGCAGGCAGGTATCACGCCGCCATGCAGGTACATGCCTATGCACATGCAGGCCATGGTCAATTCTGCCACTCCAGCCTGCATGAAGGCTCCGGTGAAGTCGCCACGCTTGATGGTATGGGTCTTCTTCAGGAAACCGTCGGTCTTGTCGCTGTTGCACAGGTCGGCTGACGACACGATCATGTTGGGCACTTGCTCCGCCAGCACACCCAGACAGGTGGCAGATCCTACACGTGTGGCCACGTCGCGCTTCTGTGTCACGGTGCTCCAGTCCACCTTCGGGGCTTTGCCGGAGAACCACTCCTTCATCTGTGCTGCACGGTCGGGATGCTCTTCTGCCCACTGGCGCTCAATGGCTCTGCGCTCTGCCACTATCTGGCGCAGTTCCTCGCGCCTGCGATCGTAAATGGCCTGCACCTCGGGGAATATCTCGAACGGGTCGTCCAGGTTGCCACCCAGATGGCGTATGGTGTTCACGTAGGCATCACCGCCAAGTGGACAGCCGTGGGTGGCGATGCAGGCCTCGTAACTGCTGCCGTCGGCACGCAGGGCTCCCTTGCCCATCACGGTCTTGCCTATAATCAGGGTGGGGCGCTCCTCCTCTGCTATGGCAGCGTTGAGGGCTTGGCGTATCTCATCGGCGTCGTTGCCGTTGCAGGTCAGCACTTTCCAGCCCCATGAACGGTATTTCATGGCGGTGTCCTCGTCTATCACCTCGTTGGTCGCGGTGCTCAACTGCATGTCGTTGGAATCGAAGAACATGATGAGATTGTTCAGACCCAGCAGACCGGCCATGCGGCCTACACCCTGGGATATCTCTTCCTGTATGCCTCCGTCGCTGATATAGGCGTATATGCGATGCTGCATCACCTCATGACCCAGGCGGGCTTCAAGAAATTTCTCTGCCACGGCAGCACCGGCAGCGTAGGCATGACCCTGACCGAGAGGGCCAGAGGTGTTCTCTATGCCATGCTTCACGTCAAGCTCTGGATGGCCAGGGGTGATGGAACCCCATTGGCGAAATGCCTTCAGGTCGTCTATGGTATAGCGGCCGGCCATGGTGAGCACAGAATAGAGCATGGGAGACATGTGACCGGGATCCAGATAGAAACGGTCGCGACCAGTCCATTCTGCATCGTCGGGGTCGTAAACCAGATATTCCGAGTAGAGCACATTGATGAAGTCTGCTCCGCCCATGGCTCCACCAGGATGACCTGATTTTGCCTTTTCTACCATGGCCGCAGTGAGTATGCGTATGTTGTCCGCGGCACGCACCATTACTTGATTGTCGTTGATCATGTGTGTATGTGGTTTTTGCTTGTTCCTATATATAATACGGATGAGCAGGAATAATCCCTAAACTATTTTTTAAGTTTTAAGATAAGCGCCACCCTCTCGAGCATGAAAAAGGTGGCGCGTATGTATCAGCTCAAGGCGTATGCCTTAGCAGAGACGGCGCGAACCATCGCCTATCACTACATCGATTACCTTTGGCTCCTTGCCGTATTTCTCGTTGTAGCGCTTCTTGGCATCGGCTATGAACTTGCCGTAGAGCTCGTTTTTCACCAGGTTTATGGTGCAGCCACCAAAGCCGCCACCCATGATGCGACTGCCGGTCACACCGTTCTCGCGGGCTATCTCGTTGAGGAAGTCCAGCTCTTCGCAACTTACCTCATATTCCTTAGACAGTCCCTCGTGTGTCTCGTACATCTTCTTGCCTACAGTCTCATAGTCGCCGGCCAGAAGAGCGTCGCACACTGCCAGTACGCGATCTTTCTCGCCCAGCACATAGTGAGCACGCTTGTAGTCCTCTTCGCCTACCTCGGCACGAACCTCTTCCAACTGCTCCCATGTGCAGTCGCGCAGTGTCTCAAAGGTGCCTTCGGGATGCTTGGCGGCAATGTGGCGAACCACGTTCTCACAGGAGTTGCGGCGGTCATTGTAGGGTGAGCCGGCCAGCTCATGCTTCACGCAACTGTTGAGCAGCACCAGTTTGTAACCTTCGGGCTTGAAGGGGAAGTACTCAAACTCGCGACTGCGACAGTCTAGGCGCATCAATTTGCCTGCCTGACCGAAGACACTGGCAAACTGGTCCATGATGCCGCAGTTCACACCGCAATAGTTGTGCTCTGTGGCCTGACCAGCCAGCACCATATCCCATTTGGATACCTTGTTGTCGCCGAAAAGGTCGTTCAGGCCACAGGCGAAGCAACTCTCCATGGCTGCCGATGACGACATGCCGGCTCCGAGGGGCACATCACCGGCAAAGGCTATATTGAAGCCCTTCACAGGCACGCCGAGCTTCTCCATCTCCAGGGCGATGCCATAGATATAGCGGGCCCATGAGGCGCGTGGTCCGTTGGGGTCGCGGAAGTCGAAGTCTACACGGTCCTTCAGGTCTATGCTGTACGCACGGATGATGCTCTCTGTGCCGTTGGCACGCATCTCTGCCATGATGCCGCAATCCACTGCACCGGGGAACACGAAACCACCGTTGTAGTCGGTGTGTTCACCTATGAGGTTGATACGACCAGGAGAGTGGTACACATTACCGGTACGACCGTCAAAATGCTTCACGAAACGACTTCTTACATAATCAATATTCATAGTTCGATACTCTTTTGTTTATGTTAATATTTGGTTTTTTTCAGTCCTTTACAGCCTTCTTCTGGGGGCGTGAGCCTATCAGGCCATAGAAGAGGATGTATGCCAGCATGGCTACGATGAGCCAGTAGCTCGGTATGTCGCCCACCGAACCGGCAAGCAGGTTCTGTATCAGAGGCATGATGCCACCACCTACAACCATGGTCATGAAAATGCCAGAGGCAGAAGCGGTGTACTTGCCCAGACCCTCGGTGGCTAGGTTGAAGATGGCACCCCACATCACTGATGTGCACAGACCGCAGAGCACCAGCAAGATACACTTCATGGGTATCACACCACCGGTAAACTTGAACAGTATCAGGTCCACAGGACTCTCTTCGCTGCCCGGCAGGGCTATGGTCTTGCTCTCAGGCATCAGGATTGCTGTCACCACCAGTATGATGGCTACGGTGGCCACAGTGACTATCTGCGTGCGGGTGCTCACCTTGCCACTTATGAAGGTGCTGGTGAAACGACCTACAAGCATCAGGAACCAGTACACGGCAGCCACGGTGCCGGCTATGGCAGCACTGCCCAGCACGCCCATCGGCTCACTCAGGTAGAACAGCAGCTGACCAGGTATGCCAACCTCTATGCCTACGTAGAAGAAGATGGCTATCACACCCAGCACCAGATGACGGTACTGCAGCGCACCCTTCACACCTTCCATCACATTGCTCTTCTCTGTCTCAGGCTCTTCTATCTTGGTGAAATAAATCACTACAAACGAGAGAGCGAAGATACACAGTGCTATGATGAGCAGAGGAGAAACGGCATTCAGAGAGGTGCTCTTGGTGATGGTTCCTATCATCGAACCGGCGAGCAGCGGGGTGAGGGTGGCGGCCAGGGAATTGAGGGTGCCACCGGTCTGCAGCAACTGGTTGCCACGGTTGCCACCACCGCCCAGCAGGTTGAGCATGGGGTTCACCACGGTGTTGAGTATACATACGCAGAAACCGCAAATGAAGGCACCAAGCAGATATACCACGTAGGTGCTTATGGCGCTGGCTTCCAACATGCTCGATATATATTGCACGCCTATGCCGAGGAATCCGAGGGCAAGGGCCACCAGAGCAGTCTTCTTGTAGCCTATTTTGGTAATCATCATACCCGCCGGTATGCCCATAAACAGATAGGCAGCAAAGTTCATCATGTTACCCATCATGCCTGACCACTCATAGTGTTGTTTCCAAATGGTGCCGAAAGGCGCTGCCATGTTCGTTACAAACGAGATCATGGCAAAGAGGAACATCATAGCTATCACGGCCACAATGGTTCCGTTAGTTTTCTTTTTTTCCATAATTAGGTCTTATCTTTTTATTGGTTTGTTGATTCTATCAGGTTGTCACTTTTATTTCCTTACACCAAAGCGATAGATGGTCTTCTGCTTGTACTTCTCTCCAGGATGCAGTACTACAGAGGGGAAGTAAGGATGGTTGGGGGTGTCGGGGAAATGCTGGGCTTCGAAGCAGATGGCGCTGCGCTTGCCAAAGGTGGCACCATGCTGGCCACGGTAACCATCGGCCCAGTTGTCGGTATAGAGCTGCATGCCGGGCTCTGTGGTGTACATGTCCATGGTGCGGCCGCTGTGGGGCTCATATACGCGTGCGGCAAAACTCAACTCGCCTTCCTCGCGCTTGTTGAGCACATAGCAATGGTCGTAGCCGGCAGCTATGCGTATCTGCTCGTCATCGGCTTCCACGTCCTGACCCACGGTCTTGGGCTGGCGGAAGTCAAAGGGTGTGCCCTCTACCTTGCGTATCTCGCCTGTAGGTATGCAATTCTCGTCTATGGGCAGATAGAAATCGGCATTTATTTCGCATTCCATGTCGTCTATCATCGGCGTGGGGTTGGCTATGCCTGCCAATGAGAAGTAACCGTGAGAGGTGAGATTGACAATGGTCTTCTTGTTGGTAGTGGCCATATACTCTATGCACAGTTCATTGTCGTTGGTGAAGGTGTAAACCACAGTGACCTTCAACTCGCCTGTAAAACCTTCCTCGCCGTATGCAGACACATAGTTGAGCACCAGTGTGTTGTCGTTCATCTGAAGGGCATCCCATACGCGGGCATGGAAACCGGTAGGACCGCCATGCAGATGATTGGGACCATTGTTGATGGCAAGCTGATACTCCTTGCCCTTGAGCACGAACTGACCACGGCAGATGCGGTTGGCATATCTGCCTACAAGGGTGCTGAGGAAAGGTTCGGGAGAATTGATAACGTCTTGTATGTTATCGTGTCCCTGTATCACGTTGGCCAATTGACCATCGCGGTCGGGAACCATGATTGCTACTATTGCACCTCCATAGTTGGTTATGGCTACTTCATTTCCAACATTGTTGCGCAGTATGTACAAGTCTGTCTGCTTGCCCTGGACGGTGGCCTGAAAGTCCTCTCTTTTCAGACCACAGAGATTTTCTGTTTCTGCCATAGATTTATATCTGTTTTTAGTTGTCGATAGATGTCTGCAAAGTAAGCAAAAAAAATCGACATACAGACAATAAAATGACAAAAATCGATAGGGGGAAAAGTTAAAAACTTATAAACAGGCAAGTAGGTCGGCTACCACGTAACTGCTTCCGCCCACAAAAATGAAGTCTTTTTCACCAGCTGTGCTCAGTGCTGCGTGGTATGCTGACTCCACCGTGTTGTAGGTCTGTCCTGCGAGCCCGTGTGCCTTGGCCACTTCTGCCACTCGCTCCACTGGTATGGCACGATGAGTGCTGGCTTGGGTGAAATAGTAGGCGGCGCTTGCGGGCAGCATGCCCATCACTGTGTCTATGTCCTTGTCGTCTACCATGCCAAATACTACGTGCATACGGGCGCACTGCTGCCTGCGCAACTGCTCCGACAGGTATTGCCATCCGCCCACGTTGTGACCTGTGTCGCACACCACGGTGGGATTGGTCCGGATGGTCTGCCAGCGGCCCATCAGGCCTGTCATCTCGCAAACGTGCATGAAACCCTCGCGTATGGCATCCAGACCGTCTATCAGGCCTTCTTGAAGCAGCATCTCGCATGCCCAGAGTATGGTGTTGGCGTTCTTTTCCTGGCAGTAGCCGCGCAACTCATAGTTCACTCTGTTCTTGCCGCAACGACAAGCATCACACACAACAAAGTCCACCAGATAGGCGGGATGGCTGCTGTCCTTGCCCAGGTTGCCAGCCAGTATCTTGTCGTCCTCTGCGAAAATGATGGGGGCACGACGTTCAAAGGCCGTGCGGGCGAAGACGGGGCGCGTGTGGCTGTCGGCTTCGCCTATCACCACTGGCACACCTGGTTTTATGATGCCTGCCTTCTCGCTGGCTATAAGCTCTAGTGTGTTACCCAGGAATTGGGTGTGGTCGAAGGAGATATTTGTGATGACCGATAGGATAGGGGTGATGATGTTGGTGCTGTCCAGTCTGCCGCCAAGCCCCACCTCTATCACCGCAATGTCCACTTTCTGCTTCTCAAAATACCAGAAAGCCATGGCTGTGGTCAGTTCGAAAAATGAAGGATGAAGGGGCTCGAAAAAGGAGCGGTGGTCGGCCACGAAGTCAATGACCTCCCGCTCGCTTATGGTCTCGCCATTGACGCGTATGCGCTCGCGGAAGTCCACTAAGTGTGGCGACGTGAAGAGTCCCACTCTGTGCCCGCTGGCCTGGAGTATGGCAGCCAGTGTGTGCGACACACTGCCCTTGCCGTTGGTGCCGGCCACGTGTATGCACTTGTAGTGGCGGTGTGGGTGCCCCAAGTGCTCGTCGAGTGCCTCGGTGGTTCCCAAACCAGGCTTATAGGCAGCAGCACCTATCTTCTCGAATACAGGTGTGCTGTGAAACAGGTACTCGGTGGTCTCTTTATACGTCATAGCTTTGATATGCTGCGGGTGCCATGACCCGCTGGAAGTCGTCAGTTGAAGTAGTTCTTGAATTTCTGGAAGATGGTCTTTCTCGTATTCGAGTCGCCCTTGAAATTGTCGCTGTCCTTCAGCTGCTCCATCATCTCGCGCTCCTGTTTGCTCAATGTCTTCGGCACATACACGCTCACGTTCACCACCAGGTCGCCCATGCCGCTGCCGTAGCCCTGTACGGCGGGCAGGCCCTTGCCGCGCAGGCGCAGTGTCTTGCCTGGCTGTGTGCCCGGCTCAATCTTTATCTTGAGTTTGGTGCCCTCGATGGTGGGTATGCGAACTTCGCCACCCAGAGCTGCCGTGGGGAAGTCAAGCAGCAGGTTGTATATCACGTCCTGACCATCGCGTATGAAGGTGTCATTGTCCTCCTCCTCTATGTACACCTGTATGTCGCCTGGCACTCCGTTGTGGTGTCCGGCATTGCCTTTGCCGCCCACGGTGAACACCATGCCGTCGCCCACACCCTTGGGTATGGCTATCTCCACCACTTCTTCACCTTTCACTACGCCGCTGCCGCCGCACTCATGACATTTGTTCTTTATCACGGTGCCCTCGCCGCCACAGGTGTGGCAGGTGGTCTGCGACTGCATCATGCCGAAGATGGTCTGCTTGGTGCGCACTTCCACACCGCTGCCGCCGCAGGTGGGACAGGTCTCTGTGCCGCCCCCCTCGCTGCCGCTGCCGTGGCAGTGACTGCATGTGATGTCCTTGCGCACCTTGAACTTCTTTGTGGTGCCTGCAGCCACCTCTTGCAGTGACAGGCGTACCTTCAGCCTGAGGTCGCTGCCATGATGACGCTGGGTGCCACGTCCGCCACGACCGCCGCCGCCGAAACCGCCAAAGCCGCCGCCGAAAACGGAGCCGAACATAGAGAAAATGTCGTCCATGGAGAAGCCCTGGCCGCCGCCGAAACCGCCCATGCCCTGAACGCCCTCGAAGCCAAACTGGTCATACTGCTGGCGCTTTTGGGCATCGTGCAGCACATCGTAGGCCTCGGCAGCCTCCTTGAATTTCTCTTCTGCCTCCTTGTCGCCCGGGTTGCGGTCGGGGTGGTATTTGATGGCTATGCGCCGGTAGGCTTTCTTTATCTCGTCTTCGCTGGCATTCTTGTCTACGCCCAGCACCTCATAATAGTCGCGTTTTGCCATTACTGTCTTGTCCTTAGATTATTGTCCTACCGCCACTTTGGCATAGCGTATCACCTTGTCGTTCAGCGTGTAGCCCGTGGCCACACAGTCTATCACCTTGCCTTTCTGCTCATCGCCCACTCCGGGCACCATGGCTATGGCCTCGTGATACTCCACGTCGAAGTCTTTGCCATCGGTGTCAATCTTATGCACACCCAGACTTTCCAAGGCTTTCAGCATCTTCTTGTATATCAGTTGCATGCCTTCGCGCAGTGCCTCCACATCCTCGGTCTTGTCGCCATTAGCCAGTGCACGTTCCATGTCGTCCACCACGGGCAGCATGGCCACTACTGTCTTCTCGGCGCCATTGAGTATTAGTTCGGCCTTCTCCTTGATGGTGCGCTTGCGATAGTTGTCAAACTCTGCCATCTTGTAGTAGAATTTTTTCTCCCACTCGGCAGCCTCTCTCTGGGCGGCTGTCAGCGGGTCAACCTCTTCGGCTTCAGCCGCTTCGTTCTCTGTTTCTTCAGCTTTGCCCTCTGCTACAGGCTGTTCTTCTGCAGCCTCGTTCTGAGGGTTATCATTGGCCTCCTGCTGTTCAGGATTCTGGTTTTTTATTTCTTCCTCGTTCATATTGATGTCTTTTTGTTTGTTCGTGCTGTGGTGACGTCTTTCGCCATCATGCACTGTTGCTACAGCAAAAACTTTGCCAATTGTGTTTCTGCCCGACTATTCGGCATACATTTTTGCTTTCTGCTCCTTTATCTGCTCATCATAGATATAGTCGTCATACTGCATCAGTTTGTCGATGGTTCCGCGAGGTGTCAGTTCTATGATGCGGTCGGCCACTGTCTGGATGAACTCATGGTCGTGACTGGAGAAGAGTATGTTGCCCTTGAATGTCACAAGGTTGTTGTTGAATGCCTGTATGCTTTCCAGGTCCAGATGGTTGGTGGGAGTGTCGAGTATCAGGCAGTTGGCGTTTTTCAGTTGCATGCGCGCTATCATGCAGCGCATCTTCTCACCACCCGAGAGCACGTTCACTTTCTTCTCCACCTCTTCCTGCTTGAAGAGCATCCTGCCAAGATAGCCCTTCATGGCCACCTCGTTGCCTGGGCCGTACTGAGACAGCCAGTCTACCAGGTTCATGTCGCTACGGAAGAACTCGGTGTTGTCGAGTGGCAGATAAGCGGTGGTGATGGTGATGCCCCACTTGTATGTGCCGGCCTGTGCCTCGCGGTTGCCGTTGATTATCTCGAAGAGGGCGGTCATGGCCTTGGGGTTATGGCTGAGGAACACTGTCTTCTGACCCTTCTCTATATTGAAGCTGACATTGTCGAAGAGCACTGTGCCGTCACTATCCACTGCTTTCAGACCCTGCACCTCCAGTATCTGGTTGCCTGGTTCGCGCTCCATGGTGAAGATGATGCCGGGGTATTTGCGGCTTGACGGGCGTATTTCCTCCACATTGAGTTTCTCGAGCATCTTCTTGCGCGATGTGGTCTGCTTGCTCTTTGCCACGTTAGCAGAGAAGCGACGTATGAATTCTTCCAACTGCTTGCGCTTCTCCTCTGCCTTCAGACGCTGGTTTTGTGCCTGGCGCAAAGCCAGTTGCGAACTCTCGTACCAGAAGGAGTAGTTGCCGGAGAATACTGTCACCTTGCCGAAGTCTATGTCTACTGTCTGTGTGCTCACGGCATCCAGGAAGTGACGGTCGTGACTCACTACCAGCACAGTCTGTTCTACATTGCTCAGATATTCCTCCAGCCACTGCACGGTGTCGAGGTCCAGGTCGTTGGTCGGCTCGTCGAGCAGCAGGTTGTCGGGATGTCCGAAGAGAGCCTTTGCCAGCATCACGCGCACCTTCTCGTTGTTTGAGAGCTCAGACATCTGCTTGTAGTGCTCAGTCTCTTTCACACCCAGGTTCTGCAACAGCTGGGCTGCATCGCTCTCTGCCTCCCAGCCGTTCATCTCGGCAAATTTGAGTTCCAGGTCGGCGGCACGGTTGCCGTCCTCTTCTGTCATCTCTGCCTTGGAATACAGGGCCTCGCGTTCTTTCATGTTCTTCCATAGGGGCTGGTGACCCATGAACACGGTGTCCATAACGGTGAATTCATCATACTTGAAGTGGTCCTGTTCCAGCACTGACAGACGTTCGCCAGGACCCAGTTCTACGGTACCCTTGTTGGGCTCCAACTCTCCGCTGATGGCGCGCAGCAGTGTAGACTTGCCGGCACCGTTGGCACCTATCACTCCATAGATATTACCTGGTGTGAATTTCAGATTCACATCTTTATACAACACTCTCTTGCCAAACTGTATGGCAATGTTGGTCAATGTAATCATCTCTCTTTCCTTGTTTTTGCTAATTTGGCTGCAAAATTAGTGAAAAATATTGGTATTATGGTAATCACAGTTATAAAAACAGCGATTTCCTGATTACGTTTGACAAATAATTTATACTTTTGCACGACTTTAAACAAATATTCTAATGGTAAAACTTATAGCCGATGGCGGCAGCACCAAAACTAATTGGATGCTTATTGATGCCAAGGGACGGTGTATTCCCATACTCACTCAGGGTATGAATCCCTATTTCCAGAACGATGAAACTATCCAGCGCGTGCTGCGCATGGAACTCATATATCCCATGAGGCAGGAGGGCGTGCAACC
>OMSQ01000144.1 GCA_900313805.1 uncultured Prevotella sp.
GTATTTCTCTCACCTTGCACTACCTTTGCACTCAAAAGGCTATAACGTTATATGGACAGACCACTCATACTGATATCAAACGATGACGGCTACCAAGCCAAAGGCATAAACACCCTCATAGACATGGTGCTGCCACTGGCAGATGTGCTGGTGTGCGCCCCCGACGGGCCACGCTCGGGCTTCTCTGCCGCCTTCTCTGCCACCACCCCTCTGCGACTCACCCTGCGACACGAAGCACCGGGACTGCAGGTGTGGTCGAGCAACGGCACACCTGTAGACTGCGTGAAACTGGCTCTCAGTCAACTGTGCCGCGAACGACAGCCCAGCATGGTGGTGGGCGGCATAAACCACGGCGACAACGGGTCGGTAAACAGCCACTACTCCGGCACCATGGGCGTGGTGCTCGAAGGGTGCATGAAATACCTGCCATCGGTAGCCTTTTCGCTATGCAACCATGATGATGACGCCGACTTTGAACCTCTGCGACCATACGTGACCGACATGGTGCAACGGGTGCTGCGCGACGGACTGCCACAAGGCGTCTGCCTGAACATCAACTTCCCAGTGGCACAGCAGTTCAAAGGGGTAAAAGTATGCCGCATGGCACGTGGCTCGTGGGTAAACGAATGTAGCCGGATGATGCATCCACGTGGATATGAATACTTCTGGATGGTAGGACACTACACCAATGACGAACCGGAAGCTGAGGATACTGACAACTGGGCGCTCACTCACGGATATGTGGCCATCACACCCACTCACATCGATGTGACACACTATGAGATGCTTGAAGAAATGAAACACTGGACATTCCCCACGCCATGAAGTACTACCTGATTGTAGGCGAGGCCAGTGGAGACCTGCATGCCTCGCACCTGATGCACTACCTGAAAAAATATGACAGCGAGGCACAGTTCAGATTTCTCGGAGGCGACCTGATGAGCGCCGAGGGTGGCACACGCATGAAACACTACCGCGAACTGGCGTACATGGGATTCATACCCGTCATCACTCACCTGCCCACAATACTGGGCAACATGAAACGCTGCAAGCGCGACATCGCGGAATGGGCTCCCGACGTGGTGATACTGGTTGACTACCCCGGGTTCAACCTCAACATAGCCAAATACGTGCACAGCCAACATATAGCACCTGTGTACTACTACATATCACCCAAAATATGGGCTTGGAAGGAACACCGCATAAAAAACATCAAAAGGGATGTGGACGAGCTCTTCTCTATCCTACCCTTCGAGGAGCAATTCTTTCACCAGCGGCACCAGTACCCCATACACTATGTGGGAAACCCAACGGCCGATGAGGTGAACGAATTTCTCAGCAACTACAATGAGAGCGATGATCAGTGGCGCACACGCCATGGCTGGACTGACGACAAACGGCCAGTGGTGGCCCTGCTGGCAGGCAGTCGCAGACAGGAGATAAAGGATAATCTGCCAGCCATGCTCACCGTGGCGGCACGTCACCCTCAGTGGCACTATGTGGTGGCAGGAGCACCAAGCATAGAACATGCGTATTACGAGGACTTCCTGACCGGCAACGAGGTGGATATAGTGTACGACGACACCTACGCTCTGCTCACTCATTCACAGGCGGCACTGGTCACAAGCGGCACCGCCACACTCGAAACAGCACTCTTTGGGGTGCCACAAGCAGTGTGCTACCGCACTCCCATGGCAGCATTGATGGGATGGCTAAAACGACGGTTGCTGCACGTGGACTATGTGTCGCTGGTCAACCTGGTGGCAGGGCGCGAAGTGGTGAAGGAACTGGTGGCCGACACCTTCAGCGTGGAAGCCATAGACAGCGAACTGACGAAGTTGATGGACGATGACGGATACCGCAAACAGATGATGGATGGCTACAGTGAGGTGCGACAGGCGCTTGGCACCAGCAAGGCTCCGGACTGCGCGGCACAACTGATGACTAGTTTACTGAGAAAAGAGAAAAACGAAATAACAACAAACGAAGAGAAGGAGAACTAACTATGAACAATTCACAGTGGGTACAGTCGCGACGCGACATGCTGACTCAGTATTATGAGTTGCCACCCCAAGCCCAACAGCAGGCAGAACAGGTGTTCCTGAAGATGGAGCAGATTGCCGCCAGATGCACCGACCAAGGCATGTTTGAACAGCAGATGGCACAAAGTCCTGTGTCGCAGGAATTCAACGCACTGATGGCTGGTTTCAGTCAGTATGCCAAAGTAAATGGACAGACTGTGGCTGAAAGCATGAAGGATATGCGCAGGCAACAGGCAGCAGGGGCGGTGCAGTCGCATATAGAGACGATGACTGAACAGGAAATCCACACACAGATAGTCAGGGCGCTGCCCGATGAGGTGAATGCCGTACGCAGCCGTGGCATCCTGCGCAGCATACCCGTGGTGGGATATATCGTACAACTCTTCGATGAGTTCAACTTCTTCCGCCGCATGTTCGGCATGGGCAACAAAGACAAGAACCAACAGCAACAGATGTAAGGGAGCACTTACCAGTTGCTAAAAAGTGCAAAATAAGCTTAAAAGGGGCATTTCTTCACATAAAATATGTAACTTTGCCCCCGATAGTCGCCCTTCACAGGGCGACAGTAGGTATCTGACTTCGCCTATAACGCATAGTCACAACACATTAAGGGAAAAGATAAGTTAGAAGAGATAATGGGAAAAATCATAGCATTGGCCAACCAAAAGGGCGGTGTGGGCAAAACCACAACCACCATCAACCTGGCAGCATCGCTGGCCACACTGGAGAAAAAGGTTCTGGTGATAGACGGTGACCCGCAAGCCAACGCCTCTAGCGGTCTGGGCATAGATGTGAAACATGTGGAATGTTCGCTGTACGAGTGCATAGTAGACGGCACCGACGTGAGACAGGCCATATATACTACCGACATAGAGGGACTGGACGTGCTGCCAAGTCACATAGACCTGGTGGGAGCAGAGATAGAGATGCTGCAGATAGATCACCGCGAGAAGGTGATAGCACGCATGCTGGCACCCATAAGGCAGGAGTACGACTACATACTGATAGACTGCTCTCCCTCGCTCGGACTCATAACAGTCAATTCACTCACCGCTGCCGACAGCGTCATCATACCAGTACAGTGCGAATACTTCGCTCTCGAAGGCATCAGCAAGCTGCTCAACACCATAAAAATCATAAAGAGCAAACTCAACCCGCATCTGGAGATAGAGGGATTTCTGCTCACCATGTACGACAGCAGACTGCGACTGGCCAACCAGATTTACGACGAGGTGAAACGACACTTCCAAGACCTGGTGTTCAAGACAGTGATACAGCGCAACGTGAAACTCAGCGAGAGTCCAAGTCACGGACTGCCTGTGATACTCTACGATGCCGACTCCACTGGCAGCAAGAACCACCTGGCACTGGCCAAGGAGATAATTAACAAGAATACTGACAAATAGGAAATATGCCAAACAAGAGAAAATTCAATGCCCTGGGACGAGGACTGGACGCGCTCATCTCCTCGGATGACGTAACTGCCGAAGGCGGCAGTACCATCAACGAGATTGCCATCAGTCAGATAGAAGCCAACCCCAACCAACCGCGGCGCGACTTCGACCAGGAGGCACTGCACGAACTCTCACGTAGCATAAGCGAGATAGGAATCATACAACCCATCACGCTGAGACAGACAGGACCCGAATCCTACCAGATAATAGCAGGCGAACGGCGCTGGCGCGCATCGCAGATGGCTGGACTGGACACCATACCAGCATACATCCGCACCATAGACGACGAGAACGTCATGGAGATGGCTCTGGTGGAGAACATACAGCGCGAAGACCTGAATGCCATAGAGATAGCACTGGCATACCAGCAACTCATGCAACAGGAAGGCATGACGCAGGAAAAGGTGGCTGAACGTGTGGGCAAGAGCAGAGTGGCAGTGGCCAATTACATCAGGCTGCTCAGACTGCCGGCTCAGGTGCAGATGGCTCTGCAGAAGCGTGAGATAGACATGGGACACGCACGTGCACTGGTGGCACTCGACAACGCAGAACAGCAACTCGAGCTATATAACGAGATCGTAAAACAGGGACTCTCGGTGAGACAGGTGGAGGAACTAGCTAAAAAGCTGAAAGACGGACAGGCTCTCAAAGCTGCCAACAAAGGAGCGAAAAGCTCACTCCCAGGAGAATTCTCGCTGCTCCGCAAAGGACTGGAGGAACTGCTGGGCACTAAGGTGTCACTACAGATGGGAGCCGCTGGCAAAGGTAAGATAAGCATCTCGTTCGACAACGAGGAGCAGTTGGAACATATCATGCATGTGTTTGACCACTTAAACTGAACTGCACAAGTGAAGGTCACGGTTACATTATGCACTAGGGTGATAGCAGCTGCATTCCTGCTGATGCTCGCTACTACGACAAAGGCACAGGTCGCCGACTCAACTGCCGTGACAGCAACGACCGACACCGTACGAACCGATGCCACTAACGCCGTTCTCAACGACTCCCTGACAAAAAAATTGGCCGTCGGAGCTAAGGGAGACAAAAGAAGCAAGATAAAAGGCCAGAAAAACGACAGCATCGCCAGTGGGCGCGACTGGAAGACATGGCGGCCCGACCCCAAAAGAGCACTATGGCTGGCTGTGGTGCTGCCAGGAGCCGGACAGATATACAACAGGAAATACTGGAAGCTGCCCATCGTTTATGGAGGATTCGTGGGATGTATATACGCCATGCAGTGGAACAACCAGATGTATCACGACTACTCACAGGCATACATCGACCTCGTGGACAATGACCCCAGCACACAGAGCTACAACCAGTTCCTGCACCTGGGCACAGAAATCAACAGCAGCAATGCCGAAAGATATAAATCGCTCTTTAAAAAAAGGAAAGACTACTACCGCAGATATCGCGACCTGAGCTTCTTCATCCTCGTGGGAGTGTACGGACTGTCTATCATTGACGCGTACGTAGATGCATCGCTCTCTGAGTTTGATATCTCCGACGACCTGAGTCTGCGAGTGGAACCTACTGTGATAAGCGACAAACAGCATAACAACCCCCTGCGCTCCAGTGCACTAGGCATACGCTGCGCACTGACATTCTGAAAACAACAAACTTAAAAACCCCATACCCCAATTAGGAAATGAGAAAACGACTGAATACATTACTGTTAGGACTGATACTGGGCAGCACATGTGCCAGCTACGCTCAAGTATATGAAAACGACGAAGAAATCATATTTACCGATGAGCGTGGCAAACGCGAGGTGATAGAATACCCACCATCGATGAATCCCATGTACTCAGAACTCGACAGTCTGCTGGCCACTTACCACGCCATGACCTATATGGGCATGGACGACAATTGTGAGCCTGCTTCGTCTTCACCTGAATATGACCGCTCGGTGTATATAGACCGTCTGCAGCGCATGAACACCATCATAGAGATGCCCTACAATGAGATAGTGCGCCGCTTCATAGACCGCTATGCCAACCGCATGCGCAGACAGGTGGCAGTGATGCTGGCTGCCGCCAATTTCTATATGCCTATCTTTGAGGATGCTCTGGAATCGTATGGTGTGCCATTGGAACTGAAATACCTGCCCGTGATAGAGTCGGCACTCAACCCCAAGGCTGTGTCACGAGCCGGAGCCACTGGCCTGTGGCAGTTCATGCTGGGCACTGGCAAACAATACGGGCTGAGGGTCAACTCGCTCGTGGACGACCGACGAGACCCCGTACGCTCATCATACGCTGCAGCAAGATACCTGCGCGACCTGAACCGCATATTCAAAGACTGGACACTGGCACTGGCTGCATACAACTGTGGACCAGAAAACGTGAACAGAGCAATACGACGTGCAGGAGGCACGAAAGACTACTGGAAGATTTACCCTTATCTGCCATCTGAAACACGCGGATATGTGCCAGCATTCATAGCTGCCAACTATATCATGACCTACTACTGCGACCATAATATCTGTCCGATGACCGCCACTCTGCCAGAGCATACCGACACAGTGATGGTGAGCAAAGACGTACACCTGAGACAGATAGCGCAGTTCTGCGACGTCAACATCAACATGCTGCGCGAACTCAATCCGCAATACCGCAAGGATATAGTCAACGGAAACAGCGAACCCGCCATCCTGCGCATGCCCACGGCAGCATGCACACTATTCGCAGAAAACGAAGACTCAATTTACAACTACCGGCGCAGCCAGTATATCACTCACCGACGCGAAGTGGAGGTGAGCGACGGACGCAGCGGACGCACATCGTCGAGAAGCAACAACACGGCCTCGGCCAGCAGCAGTTCTTCATCTAACGACTCCTCCGAGGGCGAGGCAACAACAAGTGCGTCATCCAGCAGTAGTAACAACAGCTACTCTTCGGGCAGCTACTCCTCCAGCCGCTATGGCAACCGCTACGGCAACTACAACTCCTACGGCAACAACCGATATGGCAGCAGCAGTCGATACGGCAGATACGGTGAGAGCAGATATGGCAGCCACAGCAGTCGCCACAGTCAGGTGGCACCACCGCCACCACCTGTAACCAAGGGCAGCCACAAGGGCAAGAAAGCTGAGGTAGCACCACCGCCACCAGCACCGGCAACAAAGGGCAGCAAGAAAGGCAAGAAAGCCGAGGTAGCACCACCGCCACCAGCACCGGCAACAAAGGGTAGCAAGAAAGGCAAGAAGGCCGAGGTAGCACCGCCCCCACCAGCACCAGCAGCAAAAGCCGACAAGAAAGGCAAAAAGGGAACTGCAGCACCTGAACCCGCTCCCACTGCAAAGGGAGCCAAGGGAAAAGGCAAAAAAGCTGAGGCTGCACCAGCAGCACCGGCAGCCAAGGACAAAGGCGGCAAAGGAAAAGGAAAACAGGCAGAGGCTGCACCTGCAAAAGCAAGCAAGAGCAAGCAACAGGCTGCACCTGCCAAGGCTCCCGCAAAGAAAGACTCAAAGAGCGCCAGCAAGGGCAAAAAGAAATAACGAACACTACCACCCCAATACTATGGAAGAGGAACACACCACAGCCGAACAAAAACGAGAGCAGGCTGAAGAGCAAATGGTAAACCAGGCCTTCGAAGAACTCTTGAAATCCTATCTGGCTTCTCCACACAGGAAGAAGATAGACAAGATAACCAAGGCCTTCAACTTTGCCAAGCAAGCCCACAAGGGCGTGCGCAGACTCTCGGGCGAACCTTATATCATGCACCCCATAGCAGTGGCCATGATAGCATCAAAGGAGATAGGACTGGGCAGCACCAGCATCTGCTCAGCACTATTGCACGACGTGGTGGAAGACACCGACTATACGGTGGAAGACATAGAGAATATCTTCGGCCCGAAGATAGCACAGATAGTGGATGGACTGACCAAAATATCTGGTGGTATCTTCGGCGACAAGGCATCGGCTCAGGCAGAGAACATCAAGAAACTGCTGCTCACCATGAGCGATGACATAAGGGTGATTGTCATAAAGATTTGCGACCGTCTGCACAACATGCGCACACTGGCATCGCAACCAGCCAACAAGCAGTACAAGATAGCAGGCGAAACTCAGTATATCTACGCACCATTGGCCAACCGCCTGGGACTGAACAAGGTGAAGAACGAGTTGGAAGACCTGAGTTTCCGATACGAACACCCCGAGGAATACCAAAGCATAAAGGAGCGACTGGCTGCCTTGCAGGGCAAGGTGGACGAGCAGTACGAACTCTTCACCGCACCCATACGCCAGATGCTCGACTCCATGGGCATGAAATACGAACTCAGGGCCAGGGTGAAGTCGCCATATTCCATCTGGAAGAAGATGCAGAACAAACATGTCTCCTTCGACCAGATATTCGACATACTGGCCGTGCGCATCATTTTCAAGCCAAGAAAGGGCGA
>OMSQ01000125.1 GCA_900313805.1 uncultured Prevotella sp.
ACGGCATCTACGACCAGGTAGTAGCCATACTGAAAGAGGCAGGCAAGACCATCGTGGAAAATCCGGGTGTGATGACCAATCCCACGTCGGAGAAGCTGAACGAAGGCGTGAAGATAGCCCGCGAGAACGGGGTGGATCTGATTCTGGCTCTGGGCGGCGGTAGCGTGTGCGACTACTCGAAGGCAGTGGCAGCATCGGTCTATTATGACGGTAACTACTGGGAAAAGTTCTGGTTGAAGCAGGAACAGCCCGCTGCCGATCAGAAATTGCTGCCAGTAGCTTGCATCCTGACGATGGCCGGAACGGGCTCAGAGATGAATGCCGGCACGGTGATTACTGAGGCAGAGCACACACTGAAGCTAGGACATGTGTTCGACAGCCGTCTGATGCCAAAGTTCTCCATCCTGAACCCGAAGTTCACGATGACAGTGCCCGACAACCAGATGAAGGCCGGCATTTACGACATCATGAACCACATCATGGAGCAGTACTTCTCTGACTTCGATGACAACACGAGCGACTATCTGGCCGAGGGTCTGATGCGCTCTGTCATCCACAGCAGTCGCATTGCCGTAAAGAATCCACAGGACTACGAGGCCCGCTCAAATATTATGTGGACGGCAACATGGGCACTGAACACCCTCATCGGACTAGGCAAGAAGCAGGACTGGATGGTACACATGATTAGCCACAGCGTAGGTGCCTGGACTCACGCCCCTCACGGCTATGCCCTGGCCTCCGTCTCGATGGCCTACTATCATCGTGCTATGAAGGAGGGACTGCCTAAGTTTGTGCGTTTTGCCAAGAACGTATGGAATATCTGCGGCGAGGGTCTGACAGATGAGCAGATTGGTGAAAAGGGTCTAGAAGCACTGAAGGACTGGATGTTGGAGATAGGTTTGCCGCTAACCATCAGCGAACTCGGTGCCACTGCCGACATGATTCCCGGCATCACCGATACCACCGTGGTCTATCCCGCCGGCTATCTGAACCTGACAAAGGATGATGTTGCTGAGATATTGAAGGAAAGTCTTTAAGAAGGGGTTGGCACAACACAATTTACCGTGATGCCATTCTTTGCAAACTACAAGGCTATGCTGCGAGTAAGAACTCTAAGCATAGCCTTGCTTGTTATCTATGTTATTGTAGTTTCTTTGCTGGCCAACCGTAATCTTGATACATGGTAGCAGACAGGCCATGTTCTTTGACATACTTTAGCAATCCTTCGGCTCTAAGTTTCTCACGTGCCTTTTCATCGCTGTTAATTGTTTGGAAGGCCTTGAACTTCTTACCGAAAATCTTCTTGGCAGACGGCAAGAACCTGGAGCCGTCCTCTACCTGGTCGAAAGATGTCACCTCAAAGCCCTTTTCCGTCTGTCGTATGTGCATCAGTCCTGGATGACTGCCACCAGAGACACATTTAAGTGTATCGCCCACAAGGTTGTAGTTGAACACCCAAAAGTCACCCCAGACGAGGATATCCTCGGGCTTGCGCTCATCTACAGTCACTATACTGTGAATGGGCACGCAATGCTCGCCCTCGGCATATTGCTTTCCAAATTCATTCACCAGGAAGCGGTCGATGGCTGGGAAATAGGTGGTTTCCTGCCCATTGACGAGAACCACTTCCTTATTCTCGTATTTTTTGTCAAGGATGATGATGGAAATGGGCTGGATGCTGTATGACTGCTTTTCGCCAGTTTTCACCTTGTACGTGTAGAGAAGCACATTATCCTTTTCCTCCACCTTCTCGGGAGTGATTTCCGTATCATAGTCCGTCACAGGCAGGACAATAGCCAGCACGAACTGCTTGGTGAAGTCAATGGGTGTTGGTTTGCCATTCTCACCCATAGTCGTTGCCATGCCAAAGAATTTGTTGAACGCCTCTTCAGATGTAATCTTCGGACTGGCGGGCAACACGTCCAAATCATTTTTGTAGAAATAGTTCTTTGCCACTTCAAAGGCCACTTCATCATTTGTTTCGCCTTCCTCAACGGGTATGGCTGCTTGATTGTTACCACATGCTGCCAAGGTTATAAATACAAATACTAGACCTGTGTACTTCATTTTATTTCCTACATTTTATTGATAATATTGTTAATCATAATAGTTATTAAAAGATCAAAACGATTTGCAAAGCTTTTCTCATATTCAATCCTTTATATTTTCAAACTCTGTGTAAGCCCTTTTATTTTTGTCTTAACATTTTTTTCTGAAAATACAATCAAAAAAAACGCTATTTACTTAGTAACAACCAAGAACGGATTGGAAATCAAGGCAATGACATAATCTTCGTAGGACAAGCCAGAGTGCACTTGCCGCACTTCAGGCAGTCGGGATGCAGATATCCTATTTCTTCGCCGCGGGCATCGTATGGTGAGAGCTGCATAGGGCAGACGCGTGCACACTGCTTGCACTTCATCCTACAGGCACTCGATACGTGGATGTTAGTAAAAGCCTTAGGCAGTGGAGCCTTCTTCGGCGCTACCCAGTTGGAGATAGTACCCATCGGACAGAATGAGCACCATGTGCGTGGTGCATAGATGAACGAAAGGGTGACTCCAACGATGGTAGTTATGACGATGATTATCCAGAATACGCGTCCTATACCACTCCACATAGGAAGTCCTCCCTCACTCCATGGCACAAAACTCAGTTGTATGCCAAACATGGTGAATATGAAGAACACCATGAACAGGCGGAAGCCGAAGGTACGTACGAACTTTGGAATAGGACGATGGGGTGAGTATTTGGAAAGCAGGCGGTCGTACATATTGCCGCGAGGACACACATGTCCGCACCACCAGCGGCCCTTATAGATGCTCGTCACCACGGGGCCAATCATGCAGATAAGCGCCAACAGTCCAATCACTGGGAAGAACCAGCCGAGGATGATGTAAGCGATGATAATCCAGTAGAGCGGAATCCCTGGAGTTTCAAAATGTCTGTGGAATCGTTTTTGTACCATTATCTATCTGATATGAAATCAAAGGCAAAGATACAACATTATTCGTAAAAATTCTTAATAAATTCACGAAAGCCCATAAAAAAAAATATAATTTATTTTACCTACAAGATATAAAAGTGTAACTTTGTGGCATAAAAGATTAGTGCGTAGGAGAAATGCACAGAGATTTCAAAGCCTAAAATGCGATAGTTTTTTATCGCATAATCAACAAATAAGAAGAGATAAACAAAAAACATTAGAAAACTATTATTACTACTGCTGCTGACGGCATGGCTGCCAGTGAGCGCAGACGGTTACGACTACCCTTACCTGACGCTGACCACAGCGGATGGCGAGGTATCAGTTTCCGTGACAGACCTTACGCTTAGCGTGCAAGACGGCACGCTGGTGCTAACCAATGCCGAGGGTACCGTGAGTTACGCCCTCTCAGACCTTACTGACATGTATTTCAGCGAGACAGCAGCTGTGACCGGCATCAGCGAGATGCAAAGTGCACAGGATGAGCGCGTGACAGTGTACAATGTGACAGGACAGATGATGGGCACTTACGACAACGTTCGTGCCGCACAACAGCATCTACATGGTGGAGTGTATATCATCAAGAGCGACAAAGGAACCTTTAAGATGACCAGGCGATGAGAAAGATATTGACACTCGTGGCTGCCGCCTGTATGAGCGGCGCCATGGCCCAGACCCTGAACGTGAAAGTGGGCAATGTGACCTACCAGTTTCCTGCTGCTGAGATTATGGAAGATGGCAGGATGGTATTTGCCGATGGCACATCGCTGACCATCATGGGCAAGACCTTCAACCTGAGCGAAGTGACCGGCATGTATGTGGACAACACCAAGGTGACCGACGACGCCATAGCCGTGACCTACGACGGAGCCTCTGCCACAGTGACCGTGGCGGGCAATGTGGCGAAGTATGTGGAGCCAGCTGTGAGCGGTGCCCATGTATCGATAGCCCAGAGCGCCGACCTGGCCCAGGAGATAACCTACACCCTTAGCGGCACATCTACCGACGGAGAATTCTACATGTCGGGCTCGTACAAGGCCACAGTGGAGCTCAACGGATTGACGCTGACCAATGCCACCCCCGTGTACAGTGGTGCTGCCGTGCACATTCAGAACGGCAAGCGCATAAAGGTGAAGCCCCTCACCGGCACCACCAGCACCCTGCGTGATGCTGCCACTGGTTCGCAGAAGGGTTGCCTGTATGTGAATGGTCATATAGAGTTTGCCCAGAAAGGCACCCTCAACGTGTATGGCAACCTGAGCCATGCCATCAAGGCCGGTGAGTACATATCCATGAAGAACAGCACCATCAACGTGCTGACAGCAGTGAAAGACGGTGTGAACTGCAACGAGTTCTTCCTGATGGAGAGCGGCACACTCAACATAGAGGGTGTGGGCGACGACGGTCTGCAGTGCGAGTTGGACGGCACCGAGTCGACCGGTGAACTCCCCGACCACGAAGATGAAGACAGCGGCAATATCTACATAGAGAGCGGCAAGATCACCATCAACAGCGCTGCCGTGGCCTCAAAGGGCATGAAGGCAAGCGGTGACATGCGCATAGAAGGCGGCGAGATAACCATCACCACTACTGGCAACGGCACCTGGGACACCGAGGATTTGGAGACCAAGGCAGCTGCCTGTCTGAACTGCGATGGCAACATGACCATCAATGGCGGCACGCTGATCCTGACAAGTAACGGTTCTGGCGGCAAGGGTGCCAAGTGCGACGGCACCATGACCATCAACGGCGGCGACCTGACAGTGAAGACCACCGGTGGTCTGTTTTACAGCAACGGCACCACCACCAACCTCAACTACACCGGCGACACAGACAGGATTGACGATGCCTACTATTCATCGCCTAAGGGACTGAAAGCTGGTGTGAAAGACACTGCACAGGGTGACATAGTGATAAACGGCGGCACCATATACGTGAGTACCCAGGGTAACAACGGCGAGGGTATAGAGAGCAAGCACTACCTGACCATCAACGACGGTACCGTGACCGTGGAGTCGTACGACGACTGCATCAACTCAGCCAGCGAGATGTACCTGAACGGAGGTACCATCACCGTGGTGTCGAAGAACAACGACGGCATAGACAGCAACGGCAACCTGACCATCAACGGCGGCACCATCATAGCCTGCGGTGCCAAGACTCCCGAATGTGGCCTTGACGCATACGAGAGTTGCAAGCTCTGGATAAAGGGCGGCACCGTATTAGCCATAGGCGGCAGCAATAATGCCGTGACCAGCACCACCGGTTCGCAGGCCTTGGTGAGCGTATCTGCCACCGTCACCGGCGGCAATACCGTATCAGTAAAGAGTGGCAGCAACACGTTAGTGAGTTTCACAGTGCCAGCCAGTTACACGGGCAACAGCGGTGGCGGCGGTCCTGGTTGGGCTCCTGCCGATGGCAGCGGCACCCTGATGGCACCTCCCGGTGGCGGCGGTCCTGGCGGCGGCGGTCCTGGCGGGGGCGGCAGTGTACTCATTAGCAGTCCATCACTCACCTCTGGCACCACCTACACAGTGACGGCAGGCAGCACCTCATCCAATGCCACGGCCAGTACCAGCACCGGCGGTGGCGGATGGTGATAGACACATCTGCCTTGGCATAGAAAAAAAGCACGATTTTTTTTGGTTAATACATACGAAAGTGTTTTCTTTGCAAAAAGGAAAACACTTTCTTTTTTTACTAAGAAAAACAAGACCTTAAATCGACATATAATGAGTAGAATACAAAGACTGGTGGAGTGCGTTCCCAATTTCAGTGAGGGTCGCGACATGAGTGTGATACGGCAGATAACCGATGCCGTGGAGAGTGTGGATGGTGTGAAACTGCTGAATGTGGATCCGGGCGATGCCACCAACCGCACTGTTGTGACCTTTGTGGGCTCCCCCGAGGCAGTGTGCGAGGCCGCTTTCCGTGCCGTGGGCAAGGCCGGTGAGTTGATAGACATGCGCAAGCATCACGGAGCTCATCCTCGCATGGGAGCTACCGACGTACTGCCCCTGATACCAGTGAGCGGCATAACACTGGAGGAGTGTGCCGAACTCGCCCGTGGCCTGGCCAAGCGCATAGCCGACGAGCACCGCATACCATGCTACTGCTATGAGGCCTCCGCCTACAGTGAGGAGCGCCGCAACCTGGCATGGTGCAGGAAGGGCGAATACGAGGGACTGCCCGAGAAGTTGAGCAACCCCGCCATCGGTCCCGACCTGGGTCTGCGTGCATGGGATGACGACGTGGCCCGCACCGGTTGCACCGTGGTTGGTGCCCGTGACTTCCTGATAGCCGTGAACTTCAACCTGAACACCACCAGTACCCGCCGTGCCAATGCCATCGCCTTCGACGTGAGAGAGAAAGGCCGTCCGCAGCGCGAGGGTGGCAGCATAGTAGGCAAGCCACTGTATGATGCCAATGGCAAGCCGCTGATGATACCCGGCACGCTGAAGGGAACCAAGGCCATAGGCTGGTACATAGACGAATACGGCATAGCACAGGTGTCGATGAACATCACCAACCTGCACCAGACGCCCCTGCATGTGGCCTTCGACGAAGTGTGCCGTGCAGCCCAGGCCCGCGGTGTGCGTGTGACAGGCACGGAGATAGTGGGACTGGTGCCCAAGCGCACACTCATAGATGCAGGTAAGTACTTCCTGCAGAAGCAGAAGCGCAGCACCGGCATACCCGAGCAAGACATAATAGACATAGCCATCCACTCCATGAGTCTGGACGACCTGCGTCCGTTCAACGCCCGTGAGAAAGTGATAGAATACCTGTTGGAGGATGACGAGAAGAAAGCCCGTCTGGCCGACCTGAGCGTCCGTGCCTTTGCCGAGGAAACCTCGCGCGAGTCGCCAGCCCCCGGTGGCGGCACCATAGCCGCATACATGGGCATGCTGGGAGCCTCGCTTGGCACCATGGTAGCCAACCTGTCAAGTCACAAGGCCGGCTGGGATGACCGCTGGCAAGAGTTCAGCGAGTGGGCAGACCGTGGTCAGGAGTTGATGTCTCGTCTGCTGCATCTGGTTGACGAAGACACCGAGGCCTTCAACGGCATCATGAGTGCCTTAGGCATGCCAAAGGGCAGCGACGAGGAGCGTGCCGCCCGCAAGGCCGCCCTGCAGCTTGCCACCCACTATGCCGCCGAGGTGCCCCTGCACACTCAGGAGACAGCCTACGAGGTGTTTGCCCTGTGCAAAGCTATGGCCGAAAGTGGCAACCCCAACAGCGTGAGCGACGCCGGTGTGGGAGCCCTGGCAGCCCGTGCTGCGGTGCTGGGTGCCGGTATGAACGTGAAGATAAACGCGCAGGGACTGAGCGACCGTAACGAAGCCGCCCGACTGGTGGCAGAGGCTGAAGAATGGGGACGCAAGGCCAATGAGGCAGAGCGCGAGATAACAGAGATAGTGGAACAGAAAATAATGAAATAAGACATAAAGACTACTACCATGACTACACAGGAGTTTCAAGAAGAGATACGCAGGGGAATACCCGACACCCTGCCTCCCATGCCAGAGTATGACACCACAGTGAACCATGCCCCTCGCAGAAAGGACATACTGACCACAGCAGAGAAGCGTCTGGCCTTGCGCAATGCCTTGCGCTACTTCCCCCGCCATCTGCATGCCTTCCTAGTGAAGGAGTTTGAGGAGGAGCTGAATAAATACGGGCGCATATACATGTATCGCTACCGTCCGCAGTACGACATGTATGCCCGCAGCATAGACGAATATCCCGCCCGTTCTCGTCAGGCAGCAGCCATCATGCTCATGATACAGAACAACCTAGACCCGCGTGTGGCACAACACCCCCACGAGCTCATCATCTACGGCGGCAACGGAGCCATATTCCAGAACTGGGCACAGTACCGTCTGGTGATGCGCTATCTGAGCGAGATGACCGACGAGCAGACCCTCGTGATGTACAGCGGTCACCCACTGGGTCTCTTCCCCTCCCATGCCGGAGCCCCCCGAGTGGTGGTGACCAACGGCATGGTGATACCCAACTACTCCAAGCCCGATGACTGGGAGCGCATGAACGCATTGGGAGTGAGTCAATACGGTCAGATGACCGCTGGCTCATACATGTACATCGGTCCGCAGGGCATAGTTCACGGCACCACCATCACCGTGCTCAACGCCGGCAGGAAGGTTATGGCCGAGCGCGGCGAGAAGGCAGGCAGCCGTCAGTTGCTTTTCGTGAGCAGCGGTCTTGGCGGCATGTCTGGTGCCCAGCCCAAGGCCGGCAACATAGCCGGTGTGGTGAGCGTGGTGGCCGAAATCAACCCCAAGGCCGCAGAGAAGCGTTATGAGCAGGGCTGGGTGGATGAGTTGCACTACGACCTGGATGAGTTGATACCCGCCGTGCGCAGTGCCGTGGCTGAGAGGCGCACCGTATCACTGGCATACGTGGGCAACGTGGTAGACCTGTGGGAGCGTCTGGCAGCCGAGGGTATTCAGGTAGACCTGGGCAGCGACCAGACCTCGCTACACAACCCGTGGTCGGGCGGTTACTACCCTGTGGGCTACAGTCTGGAAGAGTCGAAGCAGATGATGGCTACAGAGCCCGAGCGTTTCCGTGAGGCTGTTCAGGCCTCGCTGCGCCGTCAGGTGGCAGCCATCAACCAGTTGACCGCCCGCGGCATGTACTTCTTCGACTACGGCAACGCCTTCCTGTTGGAATCGAGCCGTGCCGGAGCCGACATACTGAAGAGCGACGGCAAGTTCCGCTACCCATCCTACGTGCAGGATATCATGGGTCCGATGTTCTTCGACTACGGTTTCGGTCCCTTCCGCTGGGTGTGCACATCAGGCAAGCCAGAGGACTTGTCGGTGACCGACCGCCTGGCCGCCGAGGTACTTGCCGACATGGTTGAGAGCGCGCCAGAGAGCATCCGCGGTCAGTTGTCCGACAACCTGCACTGGATACGCGAGGCAGGCAAGAACCAGTTGGTAGTAGGTTCCCAGGCCCGCATACTGTATGCCGATGCCGAGGGCAGAACACGCATAGCACTGGCCTTCAACGATGCCATCCGTCGTGGTGAGCTGAGTGCCCCTGTGGTGCTGGGCAGAGACCATCATGACGTGAGCGGCACCGACTCCCCCTTCCGCGAGACCAGCAACATATACGACGGTTCTCAGTTCTGTGCCGACATGGCCGTTCAGAACGTGATAGGCGATGCTTTCCGTGGCGCCACGTGGGTGAGTCTGCACAACGGCGGCGGTGTAGGCTGGGGCGAGGTGATAAACGGTGGTTTCGGCATGGTGATTGACGGCAGCGACGCGGCAGACCGCCGGATACGCGAGATGCTGTTCTGGGATGTGAACAACGGCATAGCCCGCAGGAGTTGGGCCCGCAATGCCGGCAGCATGGAAGCCATACGCAGAGAGATGGCCCGCAGCAAAGGCCTCTGCGTGACACTGCCCGAGATAGTGGACGATGAGCTGCTGGAAGGTGTGGAGTAAGCGCGAATACAAGCTAGCATAAAAAAAATATATAATGTTTGCAGAAATAAGATAAAGTAATTATTTTTGCAGCCGTATAGAAGTTACAGCGCATACCATGAAAGTGAGCATAGTGCAGATGGACGTGGAGTGGTCGATGGTGAGAGAGAACACCCGCGTGGCAGAACAGATGATACAGGAGGCTGCCGGCAGCGACCTGTATGTGCTGCCCGAGATGTGGAGCACAGGCTTTGCCACCGACCCTCGCGGGATAGCCGAGAGCGATGATGCCTCACTTCAGTGGATGCGCCATACGGCAGGCAGGATGGATGCTGCCCTGAGTGGCAGTCTGTCGGTATATGTAGGCAACACATACGTGAACCGTCACTACTTCGTGTATCCCGACGGCACCTACAAGTACTACGACAAGCACCATCTGTTTGGCTACGGTGGCGAAGACCGTTACTACAGTGCTGGAGAACGTCGTGTGACGGCCGAATGGAGAGGTTGGCGGTTTCTGCTTCTCACCTGTTACGACCTGCGTTTCCCACAATGGTCACGCTACCATAGCGATTACGATGCCATAGTGCTGTGTGCCAACTGGCCTTCACGTCGTGCCCATGCCTGGGATGTGCTGACCCGTGCGCGAGCCATAGAGAACCAATGCCATGTGATAGCGAGCAACCGAGTGGGCAGGGACATGCAGTGCGAATATGGCGGTGACAGCAGGATAGTGGATGCCCACGGGCAACTGCTGACGCCATCCGGTGCAACGGGAGCCATGGTGCTTACAGCCGAAATAGACAAGGAGTCGCAGGATGCCTATCGTCAGCACTTCAGGGTGCTTGACGACCGTGACTGCCAATAACAGAAAACTATAAATATAATATATGAAAGACAAGAAGACACTAACACTCAAGACATTGACCAAGAGCAATGTTTGGGACTTGCAAGAAAACGACATCTTCCGTATGTGGGAGGTAGCTGAGCGTGATGCTGACCTGCGCGACAACATGCGCCACTACACTGACATCATACGCAGTGCCTTTGAGATGGAGGAGCTGAAGATAGACAAGCCTCAGATCATTAAGAAATACGAGGACCGCGGCTATAAGATAGGCTTGCTTCGTCTGGACGAGCAGACCCGCACAAAGTGGTGTATCAAGAAGCGCCCGATACTGCGTGTGACCGATCTGACCTACGAGAACATCCACCATATTTCTGCCACCAAGCTGTTGGAGGTGCTTGACCGCAATTTCGGTGGAGGCTGGGACAGTCTGTCTCAGAGCATCCACGACATCATAGAGAGCGGTTTTGACATCAGCACCACCACCCTTCCTGCCGACCGCCTGCGCAAACCCGGCGGCATGTACGAGAAGAAGGTGAACGACGGTTTTGAGGTGCTGGAGATACCGAAGGGTTCCTGGGTGGAGGCCATCTTTGCCAAGGCCAAGCCAGAAGTGGAGAAGCCCCGCATGCGTTTCGAGATGCCTGATGACGACCTGTCTGACGAGCAGAACGAAGACGAAGATCTGCCCGAGGAGGACGATCGTTATGAGGATGAGGACGAGGATGAGGACGAGTATGATGAAGACCGTCTGACCGAAGAGAGTTACCGCACCACCTTTGAGGCCGAGCCAGAGGATCTGAACTTAGAGGCCGAGGAGATGAGCGACGAATACGACGCTTAGCGATATTTCTTTATGACGCTATAGGCGCCATAGATGCCCAGTTCGCCGGCGCGGCTGAGGTCAGCTATGCCCTCTTGCGTCTTTCCCAGATGAATAAGAGCCAGTCCGCGGTTGAATAAAGCCTCAGGCAGTGCTGGCTGTAGTTTCAAGGCTGTGGTATAGTCTGCCACAGCCTTTTCATATTGCTGCTGTTGAATGTAGATGCATGCCCTGTCGTAGACCAGGTATGCATTTTCTGGTTCAAGCGCCATTGCCTTTTCAATATCCGTCAAGGCTCTGACCATCATCATAGGTGCGTCTGCGCCCATGAGCGGAGCCTGCAGGGAGAGGCACACCCCTCGTTGCCAATATGCTAGCGAGAAGGCGGAGTCGACCTCGATGGCAGTGGTGAGGTCGTTGGCGGCAGCATCGAGGTCTTGCAGAGCCGTATGGTTGACCGCCCTGCGCAGCAGCAGTTGGCAAAGCGTGTGGTTCTCCCTGGCTGCATCTATGCCCCGTGATAGCAGTTCCACATTCTTCATCAGCGCCTGATTTTGTTCTTGAGAAGCCGATGCAGGATTGCAAGAGAGGAAAAGATGCTGTTTGTCTGGGAGTTTGGCATTGAACTCATCGAGAGAAGCCACGAACACCGTGTATGGGTTGACCACATTAGAGTAAGGCATGTACGAGAGTAGGTAGAGCGGTTGATAGTCGCCCTCGGTGTGGTGGTTCTGCACCTTACCGCGATATGGATTGTCATACTTGAACTCATGTTCCACAGTCTCCTCATCAGCCACCACTATTTGGTTATACTTATCCATGTCCACCTCACTTTTCTTTCTGGTGAGTCGTCGCTGAGCCGCCGTCCATCGCGGTTGAATACCCACATGTTTATCCATCTGAGCCTTGAAGATGCGGAATTCGTCGAGTTCAGCCTGTCGAGTCATGCCCAGTCGCCGGTAGCAGTCAGCTCTGTGATGCAGTCCAGTCCAGAAGTTAGGATACTGATTGATAACCTTAGTATAATCATTGATAGCAGCTTTGAGGTTTCCCGTTTTATGGTGCAGGATAGCCCTGTTGTAGATGGCCATGAGGTTGTCGGGTTCGAGTTTCAGGATGAAGTTAAAGTCCTCGATAGCCCTATTGTCGTCGCCCACCTGTATTCGTAGTAGTCCGCGGTTGTAATGTGCAAGGAAGTTCTCTGGGTCGATATCGATGGCTGTATCATAATCCTGCATGGCTCCTCGCAGTTGGTTAGTATTGAGTCGAGCGAGGGCCCTGTTCACATAGTTGCTCACCATCTTAGGTTTGAGCTTAATGGCCTGCGATAGTTGCTGTTCCGCTTCTTTCCATTGGTTTCTTGCGAGTGAGACATGCGCTCTGACCATCCATCCCTCGGCATCATACGGGTCTTTTTCCAGAGCCTGGTCGAGCCATTTCATAGCAGCGGTTGTATCGTTTTGCAGCATGTAGATCTGCGCTCTGACGGCGTATGCGCGAGAGTTCTGGCTCCACTTGGTGATGATAGTATCGAGTTGTTCCTGACAGCGTTCATAATCCTTGAGTTCGAAAAGGCAGAGCATGCGGTTGAACCAGAGGTTTTGCGCCGAGGGGTCGAGAGCAATGGCGTGGTCATAGTCAGCAATGGCCTCATCGTATTTCTTCTGTCGGATGCGACACAGCGCTCTCAGTTCATACATACTGTCGATATAGGGATTGATATCCATGGCAGCGGAGACATCCTGTTCAGCCCCGTAGAAATCGTCGAGGAAATACTTTGCCAGGGCTCTGTAGTACCATGGTTCATAGAGATAAGGTTTGGCATTGACAGCCCTGTTGAAATGCTGAATGGCGAGCACATAGTCTTCATAATACAATGCGCTGCGCCCATTCACAATCAGTCTGTCGACATTGTATTGTGAATAGGCGCAGAGCGACGTGAGCAGTGCTATTATGAAACAGTGCAGCCTGTGCATGCTCTTATCTCATTGCAGGTTTCACACGATATGCGCATCTCATTCGTCCCTGAGAGATGGCTTTCAATTTATTTTTGATTAGTTGTTTTCGGAGCGGTGAGATATGGTCGATAAACATGTGTCCTTCAAGATGGTCGAACTCATGTTGCATGACCCTGGCGAGGTATCCGTCTATCCACTCGTCGTGAGGTTGGAAATGCTCATCCATATATTTGACATGGATTCGTGTGGGGCGTATGACCTTTTCGTGGATGCCTGGCAGCGAGAGGCATCCTTCCTCGCTTTGGTCAGTATGCTCATCATCCTTTTCGACTATGTGAGCATTGATATAGACGTGTTTGAAGTCTTTGTACTCGGGCAGGTCATCAGCGAGCGGGTCGAGATCGATGACCACCACTCGAATAGCCTTTCCTATCTGTGGGGCAGCCAGTCCGATGCCTTCCGATTCTGCGAGCGTCTCCCACATGTTTGCGATGAGCGTTTGCAGTTCAGGTTC
>OMSQ01000103.1 GCA_900313805.1 uncultured Prevotella sp.
GGCTCATCGGGAGTGGCTGGAGGCTCGCTGCTCCTCATTCCCATGGCATGCTCGTTCTTCGGCATACCTGTCGACATGGCCATGCAGGCAGTGGGCGTGGGATTTATCATCGGAGTGGTGCAGGATAGTGTGGAGACGGCTCTCAACAGTAGTGCCGACGTGTTCTTCACTGCCACTGCTGATTACCACGAACGAAGGATTACAGCCAAAAACTGAGTCACCTCACTATCCTGGTATAGTGATACACTGCCCAGGCCACAATGCTGCACACTATCCACGACAGCACAAACACCACAGCTACTGACGGATAACTGCCTCCTGTCATGCCAATCTTATGCAGTGCCCATGACACACCCATTGGCACGGCTCCGCAGAAGAAATAATACACTATGCAGTGACGACCGGTCCATTCCAAAATCCTCAACCGAGGCAGTCCTCGCATCATGAGGCAGATGAATACCGATCCGCATAGTATGTCGGCGTAAAACACCAGGGGATAGGTCATGCGCACGGGCGCAAAGGTGACCAGCAGGTCGAGCCGCCATATCAGGATTTTTAATATTACGAGTGCTACTCCTGTCACTGCTATCCACGCCTGCCGTTGACGGCACACTTTCTCTTCTTTGGTGTGATAGACGTAACCCATACTCATGCACACTATGCCGACCAAAGCCTCGTTTACTGACCACAGGTCGGCTGATATGTGCCATGGACCGGTCTCGTTGCTGACTAATGCGCTCAGTATCACACCAACTACACCCAGCACCGCCACTGCTCCCAAATGGTCCTTGCTCAGGTGCAGCACGCCCACCATCACGCTCTGCGCTACTATCATGGCAGCCACAAACCACGAGGCTCTGCCCAGCACCACGTCTGTCAGCAACTGCTGCCAGTCGGCATCGCCATAGTGCAAGAGCAGTTTCATCGCAGCTATGATCAGGGTGAACACTATGTAGGGCACTAACAGCCAGCGCCATACGGAGTGGTATTTGTGGGATGCCTGCCACGTCGAGGGATAGAGCAGGTAACCGGAGATGAAGAAGAAACAGCCAAGCACTGTGTTTGTGTACATGGAGTAGGGGGTGAGCAAATCCTCACAATGGTACGCTTCGGAGTGAAACCACAGTATCGCCATCATGCACAGACCGCGTGCCATATCTATCCAGGGGGTACGATCACTTTTGCTCTGCATAGGTCTTCCGGTTGAGTTTTCCATTGTATGTGCGCTCTATATGATCTGCCTGCTCGTACACCATGGGCACTTTGTGACGCTCCAGGCGCGAGGCTAGATGACGGGCCAGTCCACGGCGGTCTAAATCACACCCATCTGCGGTCTGGACTATCAACTTCAGCACTACGCCCCACACATCGCTCTCATGGGCCACGCAGATGCAGTCTTTCACCTGGGCAAATCCGTAAGCAGCATCTTCCACTTCCACTGGCGACACCTTATAGCCGCCTATGTTGATGACATCATCCATTCGTCCGCTCAGGTGCAACATGCCTTCGCTGTCTATGTATCCCTGGTCGGCGGTGTATATCTCGCCGCCACGCAGCACACTGGCGGTCATCTCGGGCTCGTCGGCATATCCGCTCATGATGGTGTCGCCACCGCATACCACTCGACCGTCTTCGTCGATGCGTACTCGGCTGCGAGGCATCACCGTGCCCATGCAACTGGTCTTGGGCGATGGCACGTTGTAGTCGTAACTGCACACTATGCCAGTCTCGGTACTGGCGTAGGTGTTGTACAGACGGGTGCGCGGCAGCAGACGGCACAGGGCCTCCATGTCGGCAGGGGGCAGGGCGGCACCGCCGGCTTCTATGAAGTCTATCTTCTCTGAGTATGCACCCAGACGGTTGCCGCTCAGACTGAGGAGCATGCGGATGCTGGCTGGCACCATGAAGGTGGCAGAGTTGCCGCTGCCGTAGTCAAGGGCGCGGTACCACGCGCTCAGGTCTTTCATGCCTTCCAGCAGATAGAGGGTGCCACCTTGTAGCATCACTGGGTGAACTTTTGACAGGGAACCGATGTGGTTCAGCGGGCCGCAGATGATGAAGGTGGTGTCAGGACGAAATTCCAACCGCGATATCAGGTTGTCGCAGTCTGCCAGTATTGCATCGTGCGACACCATCACACCCTTGGCCGTGCCGGTGGTGCCCGTGGTAAACAGCACGTCGGCCACTCCCTCGGGAGCACGGTAATGGGCATAGCGACGGCTGATGGCAGCGAAACGCTCCTCGGGCAGGTCATGTTCCAGGGGCATGGCCACGGCACCGCACTGGTGCAAGGCGAAGTAGTCGGTCAGATACTCTATGGTCTGACGGGTGCGCAGGGCTACTATCTCGCCTCGTTCCACACGGCTGCTCCACCATGTCGCACGCTCTTCTATGCGCTCCCACAACTGGCGGTAGGTCACGCTCTCTTTGCCATCGGTCATGGCTATGTGCCCGCCATGCTCCGTCGCGTGTTGTGCTATGTACTGCTCTATGGTGGTCATCGCTGTTGCTTCCTCTCTACCATGGCCACTATACTGTCCAGATTTTTCAGATTGCGCGGGGTGGCATCCTCTGCCTCTAAACTGATGTCGTACTTGCGAGCCAGGGTCATGAGGATGGCGGTCACGCCCAAGGAGTCGAGCTCGGCAAACAGAAACTCGCTGTCCACATCCACCAAGGGCACTACTTCTTCTATCAACTGGCGTATATCTTCTTTCTTTGTCATGATATTTCGTTTGTTTGTATGTTTGCTTCTTCTGCACTGGGGTGATAATGCAACTGTGATGCCACACCTTCTGCTGCATGTATGGCTACGCTGCGCTTCTCGTCGTCGCGCTCTATGGCGTGTATGTGCCATGTGGGGTGCTGCAGGGCCATTAGCAGGGTCTCTGAACCCCATCCGCTGTTCTCTATCACTACGGTGCGTTCTGTGCTGTCGTCGCTCTCTGCCGACTCTGCTGCATGGCGCAAACTCTTTCGCACGGCTCTGCTTATCTCGGCGCCACGATAACGGTAGCGGTCCAGCACCAACTGCCTGTAGTAGGCTTCGCCCTCATTCTCACGCCTGTGGCTCTCATCGCCTCTGCCTGTCAGCCGCAGCACTATGCCGCGCAGGGTGAGGGGGCGATAGCGCTCGCTGCCACGGCTTCTCACCAGCCACCGGAATATCAACGGGGGGAAGAGGTAGGCCATGAGTACCACGCTGGACATGCCCACTATGGTCACAAGGGCCAGGGAGCGGAGGGCTGGATGGCGGGCGGTTATCAGTGCGCCTATGCCAATGAACATGATGAGGGCGGAGAGGATGATGCTGTTCTTGTAGGAGGACAGCATGCGGCGGCGATAGGCGTATTCCCACTGGCAACCCTCGGTCATGAAGATGGTGTAGTCGTCGCCCTGACCGAAGATGAAGGTGGCGAGTATCACGTTCACTACATTGAAATGTATGTCGAAGAGTGACATAAGTCCCAGTATCCACAGCCAACTCACTGCCATGGGCAGGAACGACAACAGGGCCAGTTCTATGCTGCCTAATGACAGCCAGAGGAAGAGGAAGACGATGGCACTGCAAGCCCAACCGATGTAGTTGAAATCTTCGCTCATGCTGCTTGCCACGCTGCTGTTCAGCGCACGGATGTCGAAGGCGTAGATGCCTGAGGGGTGATGGCTGAGGGCAGCGAGTACCGCACTCTCATTATCTGGTGTGCACATCAACTGGTCTACCACATGATACTTCCCGTGCAGGCTGTCGGCATATAAGTTGCTGCTGAGCAGGGTGGTGGTCAGGGGAGACAGTTCGCTCATGTCTATGGGCTCAAAATGCTTGTCTGTCAGTGTTAGGAAGGGCTCGAAGGTGTCGGGAGCAAAGCCATGCCGCACTGCTGAAGCTCTTATCTGCTGCTTAAGCGTGGCACCGTGCTCGGCAGTCCAGCGTTCCCAACGCTCCAGACGCTGACGCTGTTCGCTGCTGTCGCTGACAAACGGGACGGCTGTCTGAACGCTCTGCACCAGACCGCGTGCTTGCAACTCATGCAGTGCATCCTGATACTTCCCTTGACGTACCAGGGCTTCTTCGGCTGTGTCGCCGCTGCTCAGCACATACACGCTGTGCAATCCGTTGTCGCGTCCCTGCATGGTGCGCTGCAGATAGTCCATGTCTTCTCGCTGTTCATCGGTCATGTAGTTGATGCTCTGCATGTCGGAGTCAAAGGTGGTCTGGGTGCTGTAATACGCCAAGACGACGGTCAGCAGGCACACCACGCCTACTATCCAGGGCTTGTTGTCTATGCTCATATCGCCCAGACGGTGCATGGCGCTGACTCTCGACTTCTGATGCACGCGAACCAGATGGGGCAGGTAGAGCAGCACGAAGATGATGGTGCCTACCAACAGCAGGGCACTGAAGAGGCCCAGGTCGCGCAGGGCAGTGCTGCGCAGTGGCACGAGGGCGAGAAAGGCACCCACGGTTGTCACATTGCCTACTACCAAGGGGGCTACTATCTCTCTGAGGGCGCTGCGTACGTCGGGGGTGTGATTCAGATGGGCGGTCAGATGAAGGGGGTAGTTCACGGCTATGCCGATGATGACTGACGATATGCCTATCACTATCACCGACACTTCATCGTGCAACAATGCCATGCCAGCAAGGGCCACCAGTCCGCCCCAGCCAATGGACAGCACTATGAGCAGGATGTTGGCCACGCTCCTGAAACTCAGCCATAGCAGCAACACTATGAGCACTATGGCTATGCCTACTGCCCACACACTGTCGGTCTTTATCCGGCTGGCGTTGCCCACTGCCACCACGGGGGCTCCGGTCAGGTGTACGCGCACTGAGGGATGGTGTGTCTCCACGCTGTCTGCCATCTGTTGCAGGGAGCTCACGAGCACAGTGTTGCGGTCGGTCTCACTGCTGCCGTAGGGGGTGGAGAGCAGGGATATGGCTCTGCTCATGTCGGGGGTGAAAATATGGCCGTCGTACAACTCATATTGGGGGTGGCTGCCGCGGTGCTGCATCTGCTCCACTATGGGGGTGAACAGTCCGAGGGGGTCGTACTGTATGCTGCCACTCCACTGACCGGAGAGGGGCAGCAGCAGCATCTGCTTGTCGGCCTCTATGCGCCTGTCTATGTAGTCGGGCTGGCTCAGAAGACTGTCCATGCGCTGCAGGTCGCTCTCTCTCAGAAAGTATGGAATATGCTCATACACATATTCGCTCACCTCGCTCATGGCATCCATATCTATGTCGGTGGTCATGGTGCCGTGTAC
>OMSQ01000126.1 GCA_900313805.1 uncultured Prevotella sp.
ACATCAATATATTGTATATTTTTGCGTTGAATATTTATCATCATTGTTCTCATAACAATTATTTTAGAAATATAGACATCATTAAATCAGGTTTGTAGAATCAATTTTTTTAAGTTAAAAGAAAAATTATTATGTGTTGTTAAAAGAAAGACGCCACTCGTGAGAGTAGCGTCTTTTGCTTTTGTATATTTCGTCTCAACCTTATTACAACAGGTTCATGGTATCGGTGGCAATCATCAGTTCCTCATCGGTTGGTATGACGCACACTGCCACTTTTGAGTCGTCGGCAGAGATAAGGGCTTCCTCTCCCCTTGTGTTATTGCGCTCGTCGTCAAACTTCACTCCGAGGAATTCCAGTCCCTGGCACACATCCTTGCGTATGCCTATCTGGTTCTCGCCCACTCCGGCAGTAAACACGATGATGTCGACGCCGCCCATGGCAGCAGCGTATGCACCTATGTATTTCTTTATGCGATAGGCATACATGTCCAGTGCCAGTCGTGCCCGTTCATTGCCCTCGAGAGCTGCACTCTCCACGTCCCTCATGTCAGAACTCTCACCAGTGATGCCGAGCACACCGCTCTGCTTGTTGAGCAGGTTTGACATGGCATCGGCATCCATATCTAGTTTCTTCTCGAGGAAGGTGATGGCTCCGCCGTCAATATCGCCGCTTCGGGTACCCATCATCAGTCCCTCGAGGGGTGTGAGTCCCATGGTGGTGTCCACGCACTTGCCGTCCATGACAGCTGCTATAGAACCGCCATTGCCTATATGACAGGTGATGATGCGCTTGCCCTTCGGGTTTACATCCAGGAATTCGCACACCCTCTGCGACACATAGCGGTGACTGGTGCCGTGGAAGCCGTAGCGTCGCACCCCGAACTGTTTGTACAGGCGATATGGAATGGCGTACATATAAGCCTTGGCAGGCATAGTCTGGTGGAAAGCCGTATCAAACACGCCCACCTGCGGCAGCTTTGGCATCAGTTCACTCACGGCGCGCACGCCCTTGAGGTTGGCAGGGTTGTGCAGAGGTGCCAGGTCGATGCACGACTCAAACGTCTCGAGCACCTCCTCATTCAGCACCACGCTCTTGTTGAACTTCTCGCCACCATGCACCATGCGGTGTCCCACGGCATCAATCTCGTCCAGGCTCTTGAGCACACCCACCACCGGGTCGGTGAGCAGAGAGAAGATGAACTTCACGCCCTCGGTATGCTCCGGTATGTCGTGCATTATCTGTTTTTTATCTCCAGTAGGCAGTTTCACCTTGACAAACGAGCCTGCCATACCTACGCGTTCGGCACCACCCGAGGTGAGCACCGTGCGGCTGTCCATATCGTACAGTGCATACTTGATAGACGACGAACCGCAGTTTAATACTAATATCTTCATGTCTTTTATTTTTTAGCATCCATAGCCTGACAGGCTGTGATAGCTACGAGTTTATAAATATCATCCACGCTGCATCCACGACTCAGGTCGTTCACCGGTCGTGCTATGCCCTGCAAGATGGGTCCCAGCGCCTCGGCATGCCCCAGTCTCTGTACCAGTTTATAGCCAATGTTTCCCACTTCCAGATTTGGGAACACGAGCACGTTGGCGTGTCCTGCTATCTCGCTGCCTGGTGCTTTCTTCTTGCCTACAGCCGGCACCAGTGCGGCATCTGCCTGCAGTTCCCCGTCGATGAGCAGTTCCGGCTGCATCTCACGAGCCTTTTGTGTGGCCTCTATCACCTTGTCCACCACCTCGTGCTTGGCACTGCCCTTAGTAGAGAAGCTGAGCATAGCCACTCTCGGCTGTTCAAAGCCTGCCACGCTGCGTGCCGTCTGTGCGGTACACACGGCGATCTGTGCCAGTTGGTTGGCATCGGGCATGGGAGTGACAGCCACATCGCCGACCACCAGCACGCCGTTCTCGCCATACTGGGCATCGTCGGTGATAAGTAGCATGGCACCGCTCACGCAAGTGATGCCGGGAGCACATTTTATGATTTGCAGTGCAGGGCGCAGGGTCTCGCCCGTAGTGCTCAGGGCTCCTGATATCTGTCCGTCGGCGCCCTCAGTCTTTATAATCATACACCCCAGATACAAGGGGTTTTTCATCAATTCACGAGCCTGCTCTATGGTCATGCCCTTCTTACGACGCAGATCAGTGAGCAGCTGCGCATACTCCTCACTGCGGGGGTTGTTCTCCGGGTCAATCACCGTTGCCCGGTCTATATGATGCAGATCCCATTCGGCAGCCAGTCGGTTTATCTCCTCTGGATTGCCTATGAGAATCAGGTCAGCCACCTCATCTGCCAGCACCCTGTCGGCAGCTCTCAAGGTTCGCTCCTCGGTAGCCTCGGGCAGCACGATACGCTGTCTGTTGCTCTTGGCCCGCTCAATAATTTGTTGTACTAAACTCATAGTGTAAGATATTTATAGGTTTATATGTCAATCGCTGAAGGCTGTGGTGAGTATGCTCTCCAACTGTTCTGCCGAGAGTCTGAGGCTGAAGCGTCCGTGCTCTGCCGTACTGATACGTCCCGACTCTTCCGACACCACGATGGCCAGCACATCACTTTCCTGACTTATACCCAGGGCCGCGCGATGTCGCAGTCCCAGTTCCTTCGGTATGTTGAGGTCATGGCTCACGGGCAGTATGCAGCCGGCAGCCCTTATGCGCTCGCCACTCACTATCATGGCACCATCATGCAGTGGGGAGTTCTTGAAGAAGATGTTCTCTATGAGTCGCTGCGATATGGCGGCATCTATCGTCTCTCCCGTGGCTGCCACCCTGTCGAGCGGCATGGTGCGCTCTATCACAATCAACGCACCCACCTTCTGCTTGGCCATGCTCATGCAGGCCATCACTATAGGCATGATGCTCTCCTTCTTGGTGTCAGCATCACGGTGCCATCGTCTGTTCCACGAAAACACGTTTAACAGCCGGTTCATCCTCCTGTGAGCACCGAGGTTGTAGAGGAACTTCCTGATATCCTCCTGAAAGAGGATGATGATACCTATGGCACCCACGCTCACCAACTTGTCGAGAATAGAGCCCAGCAGGCGCATCTCGAGGATACGACTCACGAAGAGCCAACCCAGGATGAAGACCATGATGCCGATAAACACGTTGAGCGAACGCGATTCGCGCATCAGCCGGTAGACATAGTACAGCAGCAGGGCCACAAGCACTATGTCTATAACATCCTTTATGCCAAAGTCGAAAAACATCTCTTACTATATGCTTGTTTTGTCGTTTTGTTCTGCCTGTCTGAGTTGCTGCACCACCGCCACGCAGTCCATGGCCTCCTTCACGTCGTGCACTCTCAGTATGTGAGCCCCTTGCATCAGGGCCATGGTATGCGCCGTGATAGTGGCTGTGAGAGTCTGTGCGGGAGTGGTGTGCAGTGGTTTCCACAACATCGTCTTGCGCGAGAGTCCCACGAGCAGCGGATGTCCCAGCACATGGAGCTCATGGAGCCGTGAGAGCACCTCGTAGCACTGCGGCACATCCTTGCCGAAGCCGAAGCCCGGGTCTACCACCACGTCAGTGGCTCCCAGCTCATGCAGCCTGTTCACTTTGTGCGAGAGCACCTGCATCATGTCGGCCATCGTAGGCTGTACGGCAGTGAGCACGTATGCCACGCGCAACTGTGCCACCAGCCTCAGCATCTCCTCATCGCCGCCGCCCACATCGTTTATCATCTGTACGCCATAGTCGCACACACTCCTGCGGGCTATCTCGGGGCGGTAGGTGTCCACGCTGATCACCATCTCAGGCCAGCGCTCACGCAGGGCCTCAAGCACCGGCTGCAACCTCCGCCATTCCTCCTCCTCGCTGGCGTGCTCACTACCCGGGCGTGTGCTGCATGCACCCACATCAACTATCGCACCACCCTCGTCGATAATCTGCTGGGCGCGCACCACTGCCGCGTCGACCCCAGGAGTGCGACTGGCGGCGAAGAACGAGTCGGGCGTCACATTCAGTATGCCCATCACGACAGGACTGTCGAGGGTGAAAAGTTTATCTCCCAGACGAATGGTGTATGAAGGTATGGCGTGCATTTTCTATTGGTTTACGAATACGCATGCGAAGTTACGAAAAAAAAAGAGCAAAACAACTATTATGCAGAAAAATTGGTTTTCTATTGCGGAAAAAGCAGAACTTCTGGCT
>OMSQ01000119.1 GCA_900313805.1 uncultured Prevotella sp.
ACCTTGTCGCCATCCTCACGCAGAAACTTACCCATCTGGAGCAGACCACGCATGCAGAAACCGCTGTTCAGCATCTCCATGCTGTTGGCTGTGAGCATGCGGAAGAGTCGCATGGTCTCGGGGGTGGTGTCGCGCTTCTCCACGTGCTCCGAGAGTATGTCGGTGTAGCGCATGCGCTGTTTGCGAGTGGCAAAGATATTCTCATCGGGCTTGTACTTGGCTGAATGTTCCACGGACATACGATACCAGTCGGTGTTCCAGTCCTTCAGTGTGGTGCCCTCCAGCACCTCCGGCTGCTTGCGCAACAGGTTGAGGATGGCATCGTGCACGTAGTCGGCCACATGATGGATGTCCGCCTGAGCTAACAGACGGTGCCACTTGAAGGGCGACAGCGGGGCGATGATATGCGTGTGGGCATACAACTCATTGCCAAGGAGTGCGAGAAGGTTGCTGGTGATGATGTCCATTGTTAAATCATGGTTCGCTGATAGTAGTCTATGTTCTCTCGGCTCAGTATCTCGATGGGCATGTAGTTCACTGCCTTCACCTCAGTCTTGAGCACAATGGCGCGGAAAAGGGCGTCTATGCTGTAGTAACCCTGCATGTATGCATGCTGGGCTATCAGAAACGAGATGCTGCCCTCACGCAGACAGTGGGCGTTCTTGTGAACCATGTCGTAACCCATGATCTGAACGGTGCGACGGTTGGTGCGCAACAGGAAGTCGGCCACTATATGGGCCTTCGAACCAAAGGTGATGCAGTGGTGAACATTAGGATGAGAGGTGAAGTACTCCTCCAATATGCCGTCGAATGAACGCTTCTCATTGTCGTCGGCTGGCAGGTTCACCTCGCTAATGCTTACGCTGGGGAAATGGTCGTGCATGTACTGGCGGAAACCTATCTCGCGGTCTTCCTGCTGCTTGCTGGTCACACGGCCCTCGTTGGTGCGCTTCATTATCATGATTTCCTTCTCATCCCTCGCTATGAGCATCAGCATCTTTGCTGCAAAATAACCGCTGCTCAGTGAGTCCTGACCGTAGAAGGCCAGGGGATGAAGGTCGGGCATGTAGGAGTCGAGCATCACAAAGGGGATGCCGCGCTCGTGCATGATGTCGGTAAACTCGCGGGTGAGAGCCAAGGTGGTGGGCACTATCGCCACACCGTCGGGATTGGTGGCCAGACAACTCTCGTATGCCTCTACAAAGGTGCTGCGACTGAAACGCTCGTAGTAAATCATACGCACGTCTACATGGAAGTCACGATGTGCCTCGCACGCTGCCATAGCTCCCTCCTCTATCTCGTCCCAGTAGGCCTCGGAAACATGCTTGGGGATGATGCAGTAGAAAGTGTACGAACGGTTGTAGGCCAGGGCACTGGCATACACATTAGGCTGATAGTTCATGTCGTCAAGGGCCTTGCGAACCTTGTCCAATGCAACTTTCGACACGTTGGGACGGTTGTGCAACACGCGGTCCACGGTGCCCACTGACACACCGGCACGCTCTGCTATGTCCTTTATCCTTATCTTTTTCTTCATACTTCTCTGCTAAGGTTCGGAAAATGGAGAACTTTTGCGGAGCAAAGATACTGCTTTTTTTTCGAATTGTGCGAAAGCACAGTGCATGTTTTTTTATAAAAACACTTTTTTTGCCGTTTTCTTTACGTTCTTTGAATTTTTATACATACCTTTGCCTTTTACAACAACAATAATAGCAATTATTATGGCTAAGATTATTACCATGGGCGAGATAATGCTGCGGCTTTCTCCGCCCGACATGAAAAGATTCATACAAGCCGAACAGTTTGATGCTGTCTATGGGGGCGGCGAGGCTAACGTGGCAGTCAGTCTGGCTCACTACGGACATGACGCCTTCTTCGTCACCAAACTGCCCGCACACGAGATAGGACAGTGCGCACTCAACCACCTGCGCCGTTACGGCGTGCACACCGACTACATAGCACGAGGAGGCGACCGCCTGGGTATCTACTACCTGGAACCGGGGGCCTGCATGCGACCGTCAAAGGTGATTTACGACAGGGCTCATAGCGCAATAGCCGAAGCCGAACCCGATGACTTCGACTTCGATGCCATCATGAAGGGGGCTGACTGGTTCCACTGGAGCGGTATCACTCCCGCCATCAGCGACAAGGCGGCACTGCTTGTCAAACTGGCTTGCGAGGCTGCTGTGAGGCAAGGGGTGACGGTGAGCGTCGACCTCAACTTCCGCAAAAAACTGTGGACTCCGCAAAAGGCGCAGAGCGTGATGCGACCACTGATGCAGTACGTGGATGTGTGTATAGGCAATGAGGAGGATGCACAGCTGTGCCTGGGCTTCAAACCTCAGGCTGATGTCACGGCAGGCAAGACGGATGCCGAGGGATATTACGGCATCTTCACTGAGATGGCAAAGGAGTTCAACTTCAAATACGTGGCCAGCACGCTGCGAGAGTCGTTCTCTGCCAGCCATAACGGATGGAAGGCTCTGATATATGACGGCAGGGAATTTTATGCCAGCAAACGATACGACATCATGCCCATCGTCGACAGGGTAGGGGGTGGTGACGCCTTCTCAGGAGGACTCATACACGGACTGCTCACATACGATGGCGACCAGAAGAGGGCTCTTGAGTTCGCTGTGGCTGCATCGGCTCTCAAACATACGGTGCCGGGCGACTTCAACATGGCATCCACTGCCGAGGTGGAACAACTGGCCGGTGGCGACGCCTCTGGCAGGGTACAACGATAAAGAATAGATGATATGGCACGGTTCAACAAGGTACAGGTCATCACGGCCATGCAGGACACCGGTCTGGTGCCACTCTTCTATCACCCCGACACCGAGGTGGTGAAGCAGGTGATAAAGGCATGCTATGACGCCGGCATCAGGGTGTTCGAGTTTACTAACCGGGGCGACTATGCGCACCAGGTGTTCAACGAGGTGAACCACTGGGCTGAAATCGAATGCCCGGAGATGATACTGGGCGTGGGAACGGTCATCGACGAGGCCACGGCAGCTCTGTACTTGCAACTGGGGGCCAACTTCGTGGTGGGCACTTATTTCGATGAGCAGATCTGTCAGGTGTGCAACAAACGACTCGTGCCTTACTGCCCTGGATGCGGCACTCCCACGGAGATAAACCGGGCACAGGCGCATGGATGCGACATCACAAAGGTGTTTCCTGCCGATGAACTGGGAGGACCGTCTTTCGTGGCCAATATCCTGGCTCCTTTCAGATGGTCGAATATCATGGTGTCTGGAGGGGTCACTCCGGAAAAGGACAACCTGCAACGCTGGATTCAGGCCGGGGCCATGTGCGTGGGGATGGGGTCGCAACTCTTCTCCGAGGAAATCATCCGACAGCGTCAGTGGCAACGAATCTCCGACCTCTGCTCCAACGCCCTGAAATATATTGCCCAGGCACGACTCAATAATACGTAATACTTCTGACGGCCTTATACCATGCGCACACTTCTCACATACGTTCTCTGCTTCTGCTCGGTGCTCCTGCTCGTGGCATGCCATGAGTCGGCACCTCCGCAGGCGGAACGCTTGTGCCAGATGGCGTATGAATACCACTACCGCAACCTCGATTCTACTCTTGTCTGCGCGAAAAGGGCGGCTGACATGGCCCCTGACAATGGTGATGTGCAGGCGGAATGTTTGAACCACAAGGCTTTCGTGCTCACTGCACGAATGGAGTACGACGAGGCGGAGAAGGTGCTCGACTCGGTGGCGATGCTTACAAACAACCAGGTGGAGATGCTCGTGGCTGACGTGCAACTCATGCGACTGTGCCAGCGACGATCCAGAAACAAGGACTTCTATACTTACCGCGAGAGGGCCGCTGAACGTATGGCACGTATTCACGAGGAACAGCAACTGCTCTCTCCGCACTTGATGGGCCGACTGACTTACGCCGAGACGGAATTCGCAATCGTCACTTCCACTTATTACTACTACGTGGGACTGGAAGACCTCTCGATACAGAACCTGAGGGCGCTCGACGGCTATGCACCTCTCGACAGGGATACGGCACAGATGATGGCGTATTTCTATAACATTGGCGCTGGGGGAATAATAAGCCAAGGCACACCGCAGGAGATAGCGCAGACGGAGTTCGACTACCTCATGAGATGCCTTATCATGGCACGACGACACGACTATCCTTTCTGGATGGCAAACTCGCTCCAGGCTATAAGTGAACACCTTCAGGACGATGACCAACGGCAGTGGCTGATGGACAACAACCAACCGTCGTTCAGACTGCTCAACCCCGACAATATGCCCGACAGCCTGCTGGCTGGATACCTGGCACAACAGGCGCTCGACATCTTTTCCGACTATGGCGACGTGTATCAGATTGCAGGTGGATACCGCACTCTGGCACAGTGCTACTGGGGGATAGCCGACTATCACTCGGCGCTCTTCTGCCTGAAAAAAGCTCTCGAGGATAATGTGGCAATCATGCAGGCACCTGACCTGGTGGCTTCTATACGTGAACAGCTCAGCCTGCTCTATTCGGCTGTTGACGACAAGGAGAATAGCGATATCAACAGAAACCTGTACCTCGACCTGCAGGAACAGACTCGACAGGACAGATACCTGGAGTCGAGAGCGGAACAACTAGACCAGTCTGTCACTCAGCTCAACGTTCTGCTCATGGCTGTGGTGGCTATGGTGGTCATTGCCGTGGTGCTGCTCATCGTACTGCTGTATATGAGACGACGCAACGAAAAACGGCGGAATATACAACCCCTGCTCGCACCGCTCGAGGAATGGAAACGCGAAAACGATGAACAGCTGCAGGCGTGGGCCGACGAGATGGAGGAAATAGACGAGCAACGGGCCATGGCGATGCTTCGACTGGAGAAAAACAAGATCCAACACCTGGAACAAAGGGCTAAGGTGTCGCTCGTCAATACTATCACTCCGCTTATCGACCGCATGAACCACGAGATAAGGATGCTCGACGTACGACAGGAGGCTCCACACGTGAGAAAAGAACGCTTCGAATATGTGGCGGAGATAACTGACAAAATAAACGAATATAACGATGCGCTCACTCGGTGGATTCAGATACGACAAGGACAAATCACGCTGCATATCTCTTCTTTCCCCGTTCAGCAACTCTTCGACATGGTGGCTAAGGGCAGTATGGCCTTCCAGATTAAAGGCGTAACCCTCTCGGTCATACCGTCTTCACTGGTGGTCAAGGCTGACAGGGTGCTGTCGCTGTTCATGGTCAATACGCTGGCCGACAACGCCAGAAAATTCACTCCCGAGGGTGGACAGGTGACGGTCTACGCTACCGAGGGCGAGGACTACGTGGAGATAAGTGTCGCCGACACGGGGGAAGGCATGACCGAGGAACAGCTGTCTTCGCTGTTCACCGTCGACCGCATGCTTGCCGCTCCGTCCATGACCGACTCATCGCAAAAGAAAGGACACGGCTTCGGACTGGTCAATTGCAAGGGCATCATCGAGAAATACAAGAAGATAAGCGACCTCTTCCGTATGTGTGCCATAGGGGCGGAGAGCACTATCGCAAAGGGAAGCCGACTCTTCTTCCGACTGCCCAAGGGGGTGGTGCGCTCTTTGCTCGCCCTCTGTCTCTGCACCTCCACTGCCATGGCACAGCCCCTCTCGCCTGTTGTAGCCGACAGTACTTCTTCGTTCATACAAGAATGTGACAGCATGGCGGCCAACTATGCCGACAGTGCTTACCACTCCAATGTGAACAGGCAGTTTGTAAAGACACTGGCATACGCCGACTCGGTCAGGGCATACCTTAATAAGCACTATCTCGCTCTCTATCCTTCTCATGCCGACACACTGTTGGCTCTGCCACATGTGGCAGGTACCGCCTCTGAGATTTTCTGGTGGCAGAGACGGGTGAAGGTTGACTATGAGGTGATACTGTCCATGAGAAATGAAAGCGCTGTGGCAGCACTGGCTCTCCACTTGTGGGATGTGTACAAATGCAATAACAAGGTCTACACCCAACTGTTCAAGGAGCGTTCCAGAGACGACAGCCTCGACCAGTACTGCCGCATGATGCTCAATTCAAAAACAAACAAGAATGTGGCGGTCCTGCTGCTCATCCTCCTGCTACTGCTCGTCATCACGGCTTACTTCATCCTCTACTACCGCCATAAGGTGCACTACAGACTATGTGTGGAAAGGGTGAACACTGTGAATGACTTGCTAAAAGACGACTCGACTATCAACGACAAGATAGAAAAAATTGAAAAGGCTATGTCGGGCTCTCTGCATCCGCAATCAGCCGACAGCGAACAACTGCCCGAAAACCTCGTGGGGGTGGTGAAGCAGATTCTCACTACGCTGAAGCAGAGGCAGACGCTCATCGACAGCAATGCACTGTCAAAGGATATGGCTGAGGATGAACTGAGAAGACTGAAGATGGACGAGGAGAAAATATATGTCTGCAACAGTGTGCTCGACAACTGCCTCTCCACTCTCAAACACGAAACTATGTATTACCCCTCACGCATACGTATGCTGGTGGATGAAGGGGAGGAGAAGATAGGTGCCATCAGACCACTCGCCGAATATTACAAAGACCTCTATTCCATACTCTCTCTGCAGGCTATGAGGCAACTGGAAGGTGTGAGGGTGGAATGTAAACCGGTGCCTCCAGAGGCGTGGCTGCCAAAGACTATGAGAGAGACGCTGACGGATGTTCCATACGTCTACGGCGACGCTGTGCAGCTGAAGTATATGATGGACATCCTGCAAAAGGAGAATAAAGGCTCCCTCCCGCAAACGTCTTTCTCTGACAATGATGACGGCAGATACCTCACGGTCACGATGGACATGAGAAACCTGTCTATACCGCAACAGGAGATACCACACCTCTTCTCGCTGGCCACTAAGCACCTGCCGCTGCTGCT
>OMSQ01000127.1 GCA_900313805.1 uncultured Prevotella sp.
ACACGTATGGTCCGTCGGCCGTTGGCATGTACGAGGAAGGAGTCGGCCGCGATTTTGAGCAGAGCATTGCCGTCGGCAGGCGGAGAGACAACTTCCAGTTCCTCTGCCAGCCACTCTCTCACGCCCTTCAGTGCCTCGGCAGGTCCGGCGGTGGGATATTCCACCTCGGCACTCCACGACACACCGCGTGCAGAGCCGTCGCGCTTCAGCGACAACTGGCGCGTGGCGAAGAAGTCCTGTGCCACGGCAGTGGCAGAAATGACCAGCATGAAGGTGAGTACAAGTTTTCGCATGATTCCCAATTGGTGATAATTCTAATGAGGATGCAAATATATGGAATTATTTCAAAGAAAAAAAGAATATCTTTGCAGTTTTTGTAGGCGATAACGACAAAAGTGATTACCTTTGCTTCGCAAATAACAAAATACGCCACAAACATGAAACGTAACATCATTACATCTGTAGCATTATTGCTTGTGCTGGTAACTGCCTGTGCACACGATGTGTCGGGCAATGACGACGAGGCACTTCGCACATGGCAGGCAGGAGCCACAGTGAGTATCAAGGCCGTAGAGAAATACGGCATGGACCGTTGTTTCACATCAGAACCCATACCCGATGCAGTATTTGAACGTATGAAGGGCAAGTCGTATCCCGACGGCTGTCTGGTGAAGCGCAGCGAATTACGCTACCTTCGTGTGCTGCACATAGACTTTGAGGGCAAGACCCATCTGGGCGAGATGGTGTGCAATGAGAGCATAGCCGCCGACCTGGTGGATATCTTCCGTCAGTTGTATGCAGCCCGCTACCCCATAGAACGCATGGTGCTGATAGATAACTATGACGCCAAAGATGAGATGTCGATGCGCGACAACAATTCCAGCAGTTTCTGCTACCGTGTGGTGAGCGGCACGAAGACCCTGTCGAAGCATGCCCGTGGACTGGCAGTGGACATCAACACCCTGTACAACCCCTACGTTCGCACGCGCGATGGCAAACAAACAGTTGAGCCAGCCACTGCCACCCCCTACGTGAACCGTGCCAAGAAGTTCAAGTACAAGATAGAGAAGGGCGACCTCTGCTATCGGCTGTTTACGGAACGCGGCTTCAAATGGGGCGGCAACTGGAACACGGTGAAGGACTATCAGCATTTCGAGAAATAACAATCCACTAAAAAAATAGGAGATATAATTATGGCAAAGAAAATTTTCCTGATGCTTGCAATAGCACTCATGGCGTGTGCCATGGAGACGAGCGCCCAGACACGTGGCATCATCAAGCGTACGAACGACGGATTTGTGGCACTGCGCAGCGAGCCCACAGTCTACAGCACCATGCTGCGCCGCCTGCATGCCGGCGACGTGGTGTATTACTCGTCTGTAGGCGACGGTTGGAGCCGAGTGAAATTCAGTCCTGACGGTTACTGGCAGGGCTATGTGGCCTCGCGACTGATATTGCGCGACGCACCCCGTCAGCAGTCTTACAGCGGAGAGCGCTACTACGGAGTGATAAAGAGCACAAACGACGGTTTTGTGGCACTACGCAGCGAGCCCACCATCTACAGCACCATGCTGCGCCGCCTGCATGCCGGCGACGAGGTGTACTACACCCCCGTAGGCAATGGATGGTGCAGAGTGAGTTTCAGTCCCAACGGTCGCTGGCAGGGCTATGTGGCCTCGCGACTGATACGCTAATCAACAACCCATCACGCCGATGAAAATAAGGATATACATACGCAGCATAGTGCTTGGCACTATGCTGTCGTTTTCGTGCGGTCTCTATGCCCAGGAGGATGAGAGCGAGTGGTTCAGCAGCGGCAAAAAGGCCTACACAGAGGATGACTACGAACTGGCCAAGAGCATGTTTGACCGTGAGCTGCAGCGCGACAAGACCAATGGCATGGCATGGCTGTATCTGGCAGCAGTGTACCGCGACACCCAAGAGACCGACTCTATAGTATATGCCGCCAACCAAGCCATAAGATACCTACCCAAGGAGAAGGGCGAGGAACTCTCGCAGGCCTATATCATGCGTGGCACCGGTCGTCTGGTCAACGAGGACCATGATGGTGCGATAGACGATTTTGAAAGAGCCAAGGAGATGGACCCCTTCCAGTCGGCCTGTTACATGTACGAGGCCTTTGCCCTTGACCAGAAAGGCGAAAGAGACGAAGCCACCAGGCAACTGCAAGAGATGATAAAGGTGCCAGGCAGCGACAAGTCTGGCGGCATGGGCGTGCTGTCAACACGTCTGATGGAGAGCGACCCACAGAAGGCTATGGAATATATAGACAAGGCCATAGAACTGGACCGCACCAACGCCGAATACTACGTGCAGCGCGGCAAGTTGAAGATTCAGGCTGGTCAGAAGCAAGAAGGAGTGAACGACATAGTGCATGCTTTTTCTCTGGATGTGAGCAGCAACAACATGGAGGAGGTGAGCAGTCTGGCAGAGGAGGATGACATGCGCCAGATGGTGATGGCAGCAATAGAGCGAGAGCGCGTCACACATGGCGACCAGACCGTATGGGAACACCTGCTGGCCGAAGTGTATGAGAAATCTAATGACGAGACCGAGGCATTACGCCATGCGATACGTGCAGCGCGCATATCTCCCACCCCTCAGTTGCTAATCAAACTGGCCAGACGCCTTGACAGCAACAACATGAACGAAGAGGCTACGTTCGTGGCCAGAGAAGCATTTGCCAAGACCGACCATGAGAATGGAGGAAGCGTTTACGAGAATGCCTTCACACAATTGATGGATTCAGAGATGAGCGCCTTACATCTGGAACAGGCAGTGGCCGACATGAAGCAATACATAGAGGAAGGAAAAGATACGGATCCTGCAAATACAGTCATACTGGCTGTCTGCCAGTACTATGCCGGCCAGAATGAAGATGCTCTTGCCACAATGGAAAATTTGTCGGAAGACTATAAGACAGCAAATGAAGTGTTACTTCTGAGAGGCAAGATAATGCGCGATTGTGGTATGAGCAACGAGGCTCGTGAGTTGTTTCAGACAGTGGCAGCCGACGAGGACGCCTCACTGTTCATTCGTGTTCAGGGCTATGCTCTGGCTGGTGACAAGGACAATGCCGGCAAGCTGTATAAGGAATGGTTGGAAGAACATACTCAGGAGGACGACAGCATGTCAGCATCAGACTATTTCAAGCAGGCCACCATGCTGACCGACCTGGGCGACCGCGCCATGGCAGTGGACTGTCTGCGCCGCTGTATGGAAAATAGCAAGCCCATGCGCCCTCAGATAGAGTTGGATGAGGACTTCCGCCCCTTGCATGGCTACGCTGACTATGAGAAGCTCATAAGCGAATACCGCAAGCGCGATGAGCACGACACCGCCCCCCTTCGTCAGGTATTGACAGAAGAATGGCCTGAGATGTTTAAAAAATAGAGTCCGTCTGCAACAAAATCACGTTTTTAAAGTTATATATAATAAAAACAAGAAACCACCATTGACACCAGAAGTGACAATACCATCCACGCGGCTCATGGTACACTATGATGCCATGGGTCCCTGGAGCCGTTTTGTGAAGCGCACAGCCGATATATTGTTCTCGCTGTGCGGACTTCTGTTGTTGTCTCCTGTGTTTCTTGTCATCACCATAGCACTTCTGTTTCAGCGCAACGGCAAGGTGTTTTTCTCCCAAGAGCGCATAGGCTACCACGGCAAGCCCTTCCGCATATACAAGTTTCGCACCATGAGCAGTATGGTGGAAGACGAGGGGCCACAATTGGTAGCCAAGAGCGACATTGAAAGCACCACCCGTCTGGAGCGTTTCCTTCGCGAGCACCATCTGGACGAGTTGCCGCAGCTATGGAACGTGCTCACAGGTGACATGTCGATGGTAGGTCCGCGCCCCGAGCGCAAGTACTTCATCGACCAGATCATGGGCACACCCACGACTATGAACTGATATACGAGATGCGGCCAGGCCTGACCTCCGAGGCCACACTCTACAACGGCTATACCGACACCATGGAGAAGATGTTGAAACGTCTGGATATGGACATACGCTACCTGCGTCGCCGCTCTCTGGCCCTTGACGCCCACATCCTCTTCCAGACCGTGCTCAGCGTGGTGAGCGGTAAGAAATTCTAATGTGACATGAAGAAGAAAATCTGTTTCCTAATGCTACTGTTCATGATGCCTATGGCTATCATGGCGCAGTCGTCCATGACCGATGACCAAGTAATAAAATATGCCATTCGCGAACACGAGAACGGCACCTCAAGTGCCCAGATTGTGACCAAGCTGATGCAGCGCGGAGTGGATATCACACAACTGCGCCGTGCCAGGAAGAAGATGGAGCGTCTGCAGAAAGAGCAGGGCCTGGGTGTGCTGTCGAACAATGCTGAGAACAGTGTCGACTCACGCACCCGCATGAGCAACGGCACCGGTTCGGCAGGCGGCACCATGCGCACCGACAACTTCCGCACCGACAACGGTGGCGAGGGATACACCAGTTACCGTGTGCAGGAGGCAGCAACAAGCAAGCGCCACACCTACGATGACAACGACGAGGACTTTGTGGCCATGCGCAATGAGTTGGATGATTTCATGCCCGGCGACACCGCCACAATGTACAAGAACCTGTTGAAAAAGATGGAGAAAGAGAAGCGTCAGGTTTTTGGTCGCGACATATTCAACAAGCGCAACCTCTCTTTCGAGCCCAACATGAACATAGCCACTCCAGCCAACTACCGTCTCGGTCCTGGCGATGCCGTGTTTATCGACATCTACGGAGCCTCACAGAAGACCATACAGTCCACAGTATCGCCCGACGGCACTGTGACCATAGAGGGTTTCGGTCCGGTGAGTGTGAGCGGCATGACCGTGGAGCAGGCCAACGCCCATTTGCGCACACAACTGGGTCGCAGATACCAGAGTTCGCAGATACGCCTGACGGTTGGTCAGACTCGCACCATCATGGTCAATGTGATGGGCGAAGTGAACGCCCCCGGCACCTACACCCTTTCTGCCTTTGCCAGCGTGTTTCACGCCCTGTACATGGCCGGCGGTCCAAATGAGCTGGGTACGCTCCGCAACATCAAGGTGTATCGCAACAACCAGTTGGTGACCACTGTCGATGTGTATGACTACATGCTCAACGGCCGTCTGACAGGCAATGTCCGACTGGCAGACAATGATGTTATCGTAGTAGGTCCATACGACTGTCTGGTAGACATCACCGGCAAGGTGAAGCGCCCCATGTGGTACGAGATGCGCAAGAACGAGAGTCTGGCCACTCTGCTGCGCTATTCAGGCGGTTTCACAGGCGATGCCTACAAGAACAGCATACGTGTGGTACGCAAGACCGGACGTCAGTTCTCGGTATATAACGTTGGAGAATTTGACCTTAACACCTTTGTCCTGGCCGATGAAGACTCGGTATCAGTAGACAGCATCATCCAGCGTTTCGAGAACATGGTCGAAATCAAGGGAGCCGTGTTCCGCCCTGGCATGTATCAGGTGGGTGGCGACATCACCAGCGTACACTCGCTGATACAGAACAGTGAAGGGCTGACAGAAGACGCCTTCACCGCCCGTGCCGTGATGCACCGCATGCGTGCCGACCGCACTCTGGAGGTGATACCCGTGGACGTGCAGGGCATACTCGACGGCCGTGTGGCCGACATCCCCCTGCGTCCCAACGATGTGCTCTTCATACCCACCCGCAGCGACATGCAGCAGGAACAGACACTCACCATCCACGGTGAGGTGCACTACCCGGGCATATACCGCTATGCACATAATGAAACGTTGGAGGACTTCATACTTCAGGCTGGCGGACTGACAGACCAGGCCTCATCGGTAAGGGTAGACGTAGCGCGTCGCATCATCAATCCCCGTTCAGTAGGCAATGACACCATCACAGCCCACACCTACACCTTTGCGCTGAAGGACGGTTTTGTAGTTGATGGCGAATCTGGTTTCGTGCTGCAGCCCTTCGACGAAGTGTATGTGCGCAAGAGTCCAGGTAGCCATAAACGGCAAAACATAGCAGTGGAAGGTGAGGTGATGTTTGCCGGAGTATATGCGATAGACCACAAGAACATGCGTCTGAGCGAAGCCGTTAAGGCAGCAGGCGGAGTGAACGACCTGGCATACGTAGAAGGAGCGCGACTGATGCGTCTCACCAATGATTATGAACGTCAGCGCATGGAAGCCTACATGAAGGATGCCCGCGAGAAGTATGAAGATGACCTGATAGCCCAGATGCTGAAATCGGGCAATGCCTCTAGTGTAGCTCAGTTACAGAAGGAGGGACTGGCTCAGAGTCAGCTGGAACGCTATCGTGTGCCCGACACCTACCCTGTTGGAATAGAACTGGACAAGGCGCTTGCCAATCCTGGCGGCAAGGAGGACATAGTGCTGCGCGAGGGCGACCGGCTGATAGTGCCTAAGTATAACGGCACGGTGAAGGTGAACGGCGAGGTGATGTATGCCAACACTGTAGCCTATCGCAAGGGCAAGAGCGTGAGTTACTACATAGACCAGGCAGGCGGTTTCTCGAGCAAGGCGAAGAAGAGTCAGACCTACATCATCTACATGAACGGCATGGTAGCAAAGGCCGGCCACAACGCTAAGCCCATGCCCGGCTGCGAGATAGTAGTGCCATCGAAGAACATCACCAAGACCTCGCTGCAGGAGACACTGAGCATAGCCACCAGCGTGGGTTCGTTTGCCGCCATCATAGCCACCCTGGCCAATATCATCAAGTAAACATCACACGGTGGGCAGATGAACATACGGTCACTGTTGGGCAAGGATGCACGCACCATACTCATGCGCAAGAATATGCTTGTGTCGCTGGGTGCGAAGATATGGTCAGGCATAGTGTTTCTGGCCTTAGTGCCCCTCACCCTTCAGTGCATAGGTACCTACAGCAACGGTATATGGCTCACCATCAGCAGCATGCTGATATGGATAGACCATCTGGACATAGGTCTGGGCAATGGTCTGCGCAACCAGCTGGCCACCCATCTGGCGCATGGCGACCGTGCGTCGGCTCGTCGGGTGGTGACAAGCACCTTCTTCATGCTGGCCATCATCATAGTGCCAGTGATGCTGTTGGTTCTGGCTCTGGTCTATGGCACCGACATCTTCGGTTTCATGAACGTAGACCCTGGTCAGGAGCCGTCATTGCGCCATGCCGTGGCAGTGGCAGTGATTTTTGTCTGCGGAACCTTCATTTTTAAGTTTATCGGCAATTTCTACATGGGTCTGCAACTGCCGGCTGCCAATAATATCATCACCACCACCGGCCACACCCTCACACTCATAGCCACAATAGTGGCATGGCTCATGGGATGCCGTTCGCTGGTAGTGATAGCCGCCATCAACACCTGCTCACCCATGCTAGTGTACCTGCTGGCCTATCCCTACACCTTCCACCACCGCTATCCAGACCTGAGCCCCACGGTGAGATCCTTTCACTGGAGTACCACAAAGAGCCTGTTTACCATAGGCGTGAAATTCTTCGTGTTGCAGATAGCCGGTGTGCTGCTGTTCATGACCAGCACCCTCATCATCTCGCGTCTGTTCTCGCCCGAGATGGTGAACCCCTATCAGATAAGTTACCGCTACTACACCCTGCTTATGATTGTCTTCAGCATTATCTGCACCCCGATATGGAGTGCCACCACCGATGCCTACGCCCGTGGCGACGAGCAGTGGATACGCGACTGCCGCCGGCGTATGGACCGTGTGATGCTGGCCATGCTAGGAGCCCTGGTAGTGATGGTGGCACTGAGCGGTCCCGTGTATCACGTGTGGCTGCAAGACCAGATAGAGATACCCCTGCTGCTCAATGTGCTCATGGCCATATACCTTTTCGTGGTGATGTACAGCATGAGTTACAGCAATTTCCTCAACGGCATAGGCGCCCTGACCATGCAACTCATCTTCACCTGCGGAGCCGCCATAGCCTTCGTGCCCCTCACCCTGCTGCTTCACCACTACACCCACCACATCAACAGCATAGTGGTAGCCATGATAGCAGTGAACCTGCCCGGACTGATAGTAAACCACATACAGTTCTACCGCATACTCAACCATAAAGCCACAGGTATATGGAAACGATGACCCGACCACGCATAGCCATACTCATGGCCACATACAACGGAGCGCAGTATGTGGCAGAGCAGATAGAGTCGATACTATGCCAGACCCTTACAGACTGGACACTCTACATACATGACGACGGTTCTACCGACGACACCCGCGTCATCATCACCCGTTATGCCGATGCACACGACAACATCGTAGTGATGAGCCATGAGGGCGGCAACGGTCCCATAGAGAACTTTTTGGGCATGCTGCGCACGGTAGAGGCAGAGTACTACATGTTCTCCGACCAGGATGACGTGTGGGAGCCGCATAAGGTGGAGCGCGAGATGGCAGCCATGCGTGAAGCTGAGGCCGAGGATGACAGCCTGCCCATCATAGTTCATAGCGACTTAAGCGTGGTTGGCAGCAGCCTGCAACCCCTTCATCCCTCCTTTCTGCGCTACACTCGTCTGCGCCCCGACTGCATAAAGACATTCAGCCATGCCGTGGAACCTTTCATCACCGGTTGCACCATGCTTTTCAACCGTGCTGCCCGTGATGCCGTGACCTACCCTGCCACCACAGCCATCATGCACGACATCTGGGTGGCCCTGTGCACACTGAGCAAGGGCGGCCGCATCATACTCATCGATGAGCCCCTGGTGCTCTACCGTCAGCACGGGCACAACGCACTGGGCGCGCGCGACATACACCATGTGACTCTGGCATATCGCATAAAGCGCATACGGCAGATAATCGACGACAAGAAGAAATACTACGCCATGCTCCGGGCACTGGGCTACGGGTCGTGGCTGAAATACATTAAAAACAAGATACGAATGATGTACAAGGTACGCAGACGACGTGCCTGAGAGTCATGAACTCACACCATACAAGACTATGGAAGAATACAAAAAGCGCAAGGTAGTAGTCGATTTCTTCCGACTGCTAGGCATAATCAAGAAAGACAAGAAGAAGATGCTGCTGTTCTGTGGAGTGGCAGCCGTTTTGGGTGTAGCCATTGCCCTCGACACCCCCAAGGAGTACACCTCAGGAGTGCTGCTGGCTCCAGAGAGCAACGACGCCTCAGGTGTGAGCGGCAACCTGTCGTCGCTGGCCTCGATGGTAGGCATGAAGTTTCACGTAGGCGGCGGCGAGGATGCCATCTTCCCCGAGATATATCCCGACCTGATGGAGAGCAACGACTTCAAGGTGAGTCTGTTCCCCATAGAAGTGGAGACAATAAAGGGCGATTTGAAGACAAGCTACTACGACTATCTGGACAAGCACCAGAAAGTGTCGTGGTACGAGTATCCTGTACTGTGGATACAGAATCTGCTCAAGAAGCTGGTTTCGGAGCCCGTGCCCGATGCTTCTGGTGGCGGCAAGCCCGAGAAGGCCGATCCCTTCCGTCTGACGAAGCGCCAGGCAGAAATCGCAGACTACATAGGCAAGCACGTGAGTTGTTCGATAGACAAGAAGACCAGTGCCATAAGCATACAGGTGCGCGACCGCGACCCACTCATCGCCGCCACCCTTGCCGACTCGGTGAAAGAGCGTCTGCAAGTGTTCATCACCGACTATCGCACCAACAAAGCCCGCAAAGACCTGGAATACATAGAGAAGTTGTGCAATGAGGCCAAGGCCCAGTATGTAGAGGCCCGCCAGCTGTATGCCGCCTATTCTGACGCCAATCAGGAACTGATACTGCAAAAATACAAGTCTAAGCAGGAAGACTTGGAGAACGACATGCAGTTGAAGTACAACGTGTACACCCAGATGATGGAGCAGCTGCAGCTCTCCCGTGCCAAGGTGCAGGAGCGCACACCCGCCTTCACCGTGATACAGTCGGCCTCTGTGCCACTGAAGCATAGCAGCAAGTCGAAGGCCTCCACCGTGATTCGCTGGGTGTTCATTGGTTTCATGCTTCGCTTCTTCATCCTGTTATGGAAGCGCAGGCGTGAGATAATCAGAGTAGTAGAAGCGTAAAAAGCCGTCACGAGTCAGATGACCGAGATAACGACAGCAGAGACATGGAGCGCTGGCAGCGAATGTCGTCGCCACTGGCGCGCATACGTGGCAGCATGTGTCGCAGCTCTGTTGTTGTCGGTGCTGACAGTGACCTCCACCCCTCGCACCTACGCTGGCTGGGTGACCATTGCCGACGAGAACATTGAGACCGACCTGATGGTAGGTCTGAGCAATGTCCAGGCCTGGCTACGTGGCACGCTGCACCTGAACCAGGGCATAAAGAACCACGAGGTGTACGTACATCACATCACCTCGCAGTCCTTTGCCGAGGAGATGAGTCATGTGCAGATAGAGGGTTACGACTGCGATTGGGCCCACTATCTGAGAGAGCACCACCGCGTACCGTGGTGGGAGAACGTGCTGGGACTGACCGACCTGAGCGACCCGTCACAAACAATCAGTCTGATAGAGAGCAGTATCACAGCATATGCCAACAGCGTGAACAACACCGTGAAGATACAGGTGACCGACCAAGACCCCGTGGTGGCCGCGATGCTGGCCGACAGTGTGCGTGCCCGACTGGAGCAGTTTATCGTGGGGCAGCGGCAGTTGCTGGCAATAGACTACTATCAACGTAAGATTCAGGCACATGAGATAGCCCGTCAAGGCTTTGAAGAGGCACAGCAGCACTATGCCGATTATACCGACAGCCATCAGGACCTGACCACAGGCAAGGAGAGTGTAGAAGAGAAAGCCCTGCAGAAAGAGTACGACGATGCCTTTCAGACATACAATCAGACCAGTCTGAAGGTGCACCGTGCCCGTGCCCTTATTGGCAAAGTGAACAGTCCGTTTGCCGTGCTGAAGAACCCCACTGTCAACTACGAACCTGTGTCACCCCATTTCTTCGGCTACCTGCTGACATACCTGGCCTTGTCACTCATCTTCACCACCTGGGTGATACTTTTCATGCGCAAATACCGCGAAAAGAAAGGAGGTGAGGCATGAGCTTAGGCATACTTATAGCGCTTGGCATACTGGCCGCCACCTTCATGATATTCAAGATAGGCGATGTCTTCAGCCCCTGGTTCATCACCGTCATAATATGGTTTGGCATACTGCTGATGTTCCAGTTCGACACCCTTCTCTACCCTCTTGGCGACCGTTTCTACACCAGCATCATGCTGTGGGTACCCATCTTCTGTACCGCCTCCATGCTCACCTACTACGCCCTGCCCTCGGGCGTGAGCGACCGTGAACAGAAAAAGATGGAGTCGATAGACATAAACAGCACCATCTTCAACGTGCTGTTCTACCTGTCACTGGTGATGACCCCCTTGTACCTGTATCGCATCATGCAGACCATCATGATGTTTGACACCGCCGATATGCTGTACAATCTGCGCGTGCTGGCCGTACATGGCGAAGAGAGTTACGGCATACTCAACTACACCTACGTCATCAACATGTCGCTGTTGGCCGTTGGCATCTGGCACTACCCCAAGATACCATTATGGAAACTTCTGGCCATCTACTTCGTGTGCAGCATCAGTGCCTTTGCCATAATGGAAAAAGGCATGATATTCTATTTCCTGGCAGCTACCGTCTTTGTACTCTACGAGAAGAGAGTCATCAAGATGCGCACCATACTAATCTGGGGTGTGGTAATAGTCGTGCTCTTCTTCCTGATGAACATGGCACGTGACAGCAGCGGGCTGGACGAAGACGAGCGCATGACCTTCTTAGACTTCCTGGCCATCTACATTCTATCGCCCTCCGTGGCCTACGAGCGTATCAGCGAGGACATGTCGGGTCAGTGGGGTACCAACACTTTCTACACCATCTACCTGTTCTTAAATCGTTTCGGTTTTAACTTCGAGCAGGCGGCCAAATTGCAGGGTTTCGTATGGGTGCCCCTGCCCACCAATGTGTACACCATCTTCCAGCCCTTCTATCAGGATTTCGGTCAGAAGGGCGTGGCGATGTTTGCCATGCTCTACGGCACCGCGTCGGGCTGGGTCTACCGACTGTTCCGCAATGGCAGCCGTTACGGCCGTTGCATATACATCTACTTCGTGTACGTGCTGCTATTGCAATTCTTCCAGGACAACCTCCTTCAAAGCAGCGTGATAGTATTGCAGTACCTCTTCTTCGTGTGGCTGATGACGCAGCAGAAGTACTTCATCAACTGGCGTGCTCGGTGAGAGTGTGTATTAGTCTGTCACTCACGCGTGCGGCGGAAAAAGCGGCTGAGGTTGATGCCGCGACGGAAGTAGGTGGTGTCGTTGTCTATCTGCTCACTGTTCTCATAACCCCTGTAATATATAGCCGACTTCAGTTCAGGGTGGCGGTGCTTGGTGAACATGAGTTTGTGCTTGTATGGCAGTGAGTCGAACGCCTTCAAGTGCTCATAGGTGCAACAATTCATCTCTGAGAATTTCACTACGAGATGATTCTTATCTATACGCTGCTTCCGCCTCTCCCATTTCTGAATAGCTTCCTCTGCGGAGTGATAGTGCAGGAACACTATCTCCACATCGCCGATCATGCCCACAGGGGCACGTGAATCGCCCCTCTTTTCCAATATGTCGGCATACTTCGACTCCTGCCATGGTATGATACGAAGGGGCTGTTTCAGATAGTGGTCCATGTGGCGCAGGAAGCGGATATAGCCGTCGGCGAAGAAGTACAGTCCGACGGTGGGGGTGTTGTAAGGCAGCCAGCCATAGAAGCGGCACACATGCCCTGCCCAGCAGTTATTGCTGATGATGGTGGGTACAGGGCAGTTTAGCTTCATGCGCCTGAGGGGAGAGAACCAGGGGTTGGTCTTCTCGCGTACCCTTATCAGCATCTTACGATAAAACGACATGACCTGTTACCCTTTCAGTTCTCGTTTTATCGTTGCAAAAAACTCGTTCACTCGGGCGTTGACCTGCGAGGGGAGGTATTTGCGCGAGGCTTCGAAATTACGTTTCGCCTGCCGGCGCATGGTCTCCTTGTCCATGGCGAGCACCACCTTCACTATATCCTCTACATTCTTCCTTCGTGTGACGAACTCTGGCTCTATCATTTCGGGTATGCCACCTGTACGACTGCCAATGACGGGCATGGCGCGGCTCATGGCCTCGGCCACCGATCTGGGCAGTCCCTCCTGCAGGCTGACCTGCAAATATATATCAGCACGGTCCATGTAGTCGAGCACCTGTGGTCTGGAGCACGTGCCAAGAGCCTCTACACAATCTTTCACGTTGAGCGATTCAGCCAGTCGCATCAGATGGTCGCCTTTGCCAGCTCCTATCATCTGGAGTTTCACTTTCATGCCCCTTGCCTGAAGCTCAGGCAGTGCTCGGATGATAAACTGCTGTCCCTTAAAGCCCACATCGAGATGTCCCACGGTGAGCAGCGTGATGGTGCCGTCGTTGTCGTCAATGTGTCTCATCCTGCGCTCCAGGATGTCTGACTGGTCTTCGGGGATATTTGTGTCGGTACAGCCCAGTGAGCGTCCTTGTGTGGGATAGCGGCGCTGGAGGAATTCCTCGGTCACATACCAGGCGTAGTCGCTATGAAGCACGGTATGGCGTGTGGCACGAAACTCGATGGGTGCCATGAGCCGTGCTTTCCAGTTACGGTGGTGCCACATGCCATCCCACACACAGGCCACGAGGAAGGTCATGTAGGGCTTGTGCTCCTCGCGTGCCACACGGAAAGCCAGGTCGCAGACCGATGCCGGCACATAGCCTATCACCATGTCCACCTCACGTGCAAACCGCCGTATCGTCTCCTTGTTCTGGCTCCGGTCGAAGAAGCGCCGTTTCAGTCCCCTCTCTCCATCGATGAACGCCACGTGGTCGACATCGAGACTTGTAAGGGCGTCGACGGGTTGCGTTGCCTCTTGATCGTCGCTGCAGGCACATACATAGAGAGAGCCGAAGCGTTGGAATATCTCAAGTGTGGACGAAAGAGCGAACTGGCAATACACCTTGTCGTCTCTCACGCTGAGTATCTGTTTTGTGACGAGTAGTACCTTCATGTTTCAAATCTTTCCTGACAGTATTCTAAGTTTCCAATACAGGCGTCTGGCGGACGTGCCGTATGTGAGTCTGTATTTCGGTGAGAAAGCCATGCGCAACCTGCAGGTGAAGTTTTTGGTATATCTTGCACAGACATCCACCAGCTGGCGTTGGTCGTCAGTCATGTCATTGCCACAAACCTGAAGCAGGGCCTGTGCGAACTGCCACACAGGGAATTTGGCTTTGACAGACACCGTCTTCAGCCGTTGCTTCTTGTCGTTGGTAGGAAGCATGCCCACCACGTTGTTGCAGTGGAGGCGATAGTTGATCCCGGCCCGCTCATCGTATATCACCTGTCCGAAGAATGTAGCCAGCAGGAAGAGCCAGCGGTCGTGAATGAGATGCTGGTCGGCGGGTGGCATGTAGCGGCGGACAAGAGTGAGCATGGCATGATTGAACACCATAGTGCAACCCGGCATCCAACTCTCTATGAGCGAAGCTCCTGGTGTGATCACCCTGTGGTGATCTACCGCCGGTTCTATAACCACGCCATTGGCATCACAAACGTTGAAGTTACACCCATAGAGAGCC
>OMSQ01000181.1 GCA_900313805.1 uncultured Prevotella sp.
GTGCTCACACGCGACTCTGTCATCGCAGCTCTGCCTATAGGATATGCCGACGGACTGAACAGACACCTCGGCAGGGGACACGGATTCTGTCTGGTCAACGGACAAAAGGCCCCCTACGTGGGAAATATCTGCATGGACGTGGCTATGGTTGACGTGACTGACATACCATGCCAGGAGGGTGACCAGGTGGAGATATTCGGTGATAACCTGCCAGTCACCACGCTCTCTGATATTCTCGACACTATACCGTACGAGGTGCTCACATCGGTGAGCAACAGGGTGAAAAAGGTGTATTTCAAAGACTGACAACAACAAATCGTAATACTATGAACTATGATATCTCCCAGCGACGCACAGTGAGACGCTATGCTGACAAGGAGGTGAGCGATGAACTGCTCAACAGACTGATGCAGCAGGCGGCTCGCACTCAGACTATGGGAAACCTGCAACTATACAGCGTGGTGGTGACACGCTCTGAAGAGATGAAACGACAGCTGGCACCGGCTCACTTCAACCAGCCTATGGTGATGGAGGCGCCGGTGGTGCTCACCATCTGTGCCGACTTCCGACGCACTACACGATGGTGCGAGGAAAGACAGGCTGACCCGGGCTACGACAACTTCCTCTCGTTTATCAATGCTGCTACGGATGCTCTGCTCTTTACCCAGACGCTGAGCGTGCTCATGGAAGCTGAAGGACTGGGACTTTGCTTCCTCGGCACCACGGTGTATATGCCGCAGACTATCATAGACGTACTCAAACTGCCACGACTGGTCATGCCGGTGGCAACGCTCACCGTGGGATGGCCGGCAGAACAGCCGCCGCTTACCGACCGACTGGACGCCGAGGCCTTCGTGCACCAGGAGCAGTATCAAGACTACGAGGCTGCACATATCGACGCTTTCTATGCCAACAAGGAGGCGCTGGAGGAAAATAAGGAGTTTGTTAGACAAAACGGTAAACAGACTCTGGCTCAGGTCTTTACTGACTGCCGCTATACCAGGCGAGACAATGTGGCCCTGTCGGCCTCGCTGATACAGGCCCTGAAAAATCAGGGTTTTATGGACTGACTCTTTTCTCTTTGGCGTATGAAGTATATCAGGTGGGGATTTATCGGCTGTGGCGAGGTGACGGAACTGAAAAGCGGTCCGGCATTCAGCTCGGTGCCAGGCTCAAGCGTGGTGGCGGTGATGAGCAGGAATATCGAAAAGGCACGGTCGTATGCAAAACGACACGACATACCAAAATGGTATGACGACGCACAACAACTGATCAACAACCCAGAGGTGAATGCCATCTACATCGCTACACCGCCATCGTCGCACGCTACTTTCGCCATCATGGCAATGAAAGCGGGAAAACCGGTTTACGTGGAGAAACCTCTTGCCGCCAGCTACGACGACTGCATACGCATAAACCGCGTGAGTGAACAGACAGGGGTGCCGTGCTTCGTGGCATACTACCGCAGGTACCTGCCATACTTCATCAAGGTGAAACAACTCGTAGAGCAAAAGGTCATAGGCGACGTGCGCACGGTGCAACTCTTCCTCGCATGCCCGCCAAGAGACCTTGACTACAACTCGTCACAACTGCCGTGGCGACTGCAACCGGACATCTCGGGAGGGGGATACTTCTACGACCTCGCGCCGCACCAGCTCGACTTGCTGCAGCATATCTTCGGAGTGATAACGGATGCAAAGGGGATATGCAGCAATCGAGCACACCTCTATAAAACGGAAGACTGTGTGAGCGCATGCTTCCAGTTTGAAAACGGACTCTCTGGCAGCGCATCTTGGTGCTTCGTCGCTCATCAGTCGGCAAAGGAAGACCATATTGAGGTGATTGGGGGAAAAGGGAAAATCAGCTTCTCGGTATACAACTATGAACCTATTCTAGTAATCAACGACGAAGGCACAAGAAGCATAGCAGTGCCCAACCCGCCATACGTGCAACTCCCTATCATACGCACGGTCATAGAACAACTGCAAGGCATTGGGGTGTGTCAATGTACCAGCGTGTCAGCAACACCCGTCAACTGGGTGATGGATCGTATACTGGGTAAATTCTAATGTCATGCGAATAGTCATTGCTATCGTACTCGCTCTCTTCTCGCTCCATGAGATGGATGCCTCGGATACGTGCTGCAATGACTCTGTGACTCTGTCTGCAGACACACTGACTGCCCCTACTGACAGCGTCACAAAGAAAAAGCCCAACTTCCTGAAACGCTCGCTAAAATGGCTTGGAAAGGCATTCAACCACCTCAATGCCATCGATACTAACTACATCGAACCCCAGCAGTTCCCTATGACGGTCATGGCTCTCAGTACATATACCTATGAAACGTATACGCTAACAAGCAAGGACGGACAGAGTATTTCGTTCGGACCAAGGGGAGCTTTCAAAGTGAGACCATATTTCGGATGGTCGGTCATATTCCTCGGATATACGGTCGGCTTCTCACAAATCAGTATCGATACGAAAAAGGTTATATCGCTCAGCTTGTATACTCCGGCTCTCGGTTTCGACTTCTTCTATAGACGAACGGGCGGAAACTACAGGATTAGAGGTGCTGACTTCGGGGACAAGGTGGACACCAGACAAATCGAGGACGTGCCGTTCGATGGACTGAAGGTGGCCATCACAGGATTTAATATCTACTATATCGTCAACCATAAACGCTTCTCTTCTCCTGCTGCCTTTAGTCAGAGCACATGCCAACTGAAAAGCTGCGGGTCTCCCATCTTCGGAATAGGATATACACGACATTCGCTCGCCCTCGACTATGACGCCCTGAAGCAACTGGTAAAAGAAAGAATGCCTGAACAGACTCTGAGCGAAGACCTGGACTTCAATGAGGTGAAATACACGGATTTCTCTTTACAAGGGGGATATGCCTACAACTATGTGTTCGCAAAAAACTTGCTGGCTTCGGCATCTCTGCAGCTCGCCCTCGGATACAAACATTCGTGGAGCGATGGAAAAGGAAAAAACATAGGACGTATCTTCAAAGACTTCTCCTTCTCTAACTTCAATATCGACGGGGTGGGGAGAATGGCCGTGGTGTGGAACACATCACGATGGTACGCCGGTACAAGTGCCATCATGCACCTCTATAACTATAGTAAGTCGCAGTTCTCTACAAGGAACATGTTCGGGGAGGTGAACTTATATGTGGGACTTAATTTCGGAAAACGCAAAAAGAAAAAATAATATGAAACAGCTTATCGCTTCTCTGCTGCTCTGCATGGTGTGCTCGGCAGCCAATGCGCAAAGTAATGCTCAGTACCTGCCGCAAGACAGCGTGAAGGTGACTAACCTCATCAAGGAAGGCAGACTGTATCTGAACAAACAAGGGAAAAATGATGCGCCTCTCACGCTCTTTTTCGCCAGAAAACTGCTCGGACTGCCATACGTGGCACATACGCTCGACAAAAACAAAGAGGAACGACTGGTGATAAATCTCAGGGAGATGGACTGCACCACGCTGGTGGAGAACGTGCTGGCTCTCACCTTCGCCACTCTCGAAGTGTCAGGAAAATTGAATCCCAAATACGGCGGACGAGTCATGTCGCACTTCGGCATCTTCGCCTACTACCTCAGAATGTTGAGGTACGAGAAGGGACAGGTTGACTACACTAAACGAAATCACTATTTCACCGGCTGGATAGAGAATAACTGCAAGGACGTGTTGGTCATGGATGTCAGTGGCGGTTATACATTCAATGTGAAAACTGTTAAGCAAAAGGTGAAGGTGAACTATATGTCTACTCATCCTGATGCTTACGCTATGCTGAAACAGCACCCGAAATGGGTGGGCGAAATCAAGAAAACGGAAAAGCACCTCTCCACGCTCTCTTGCCCCTATATCCCAAAGACTGAGGTGAAGAATACCAAGGACATGCGCTCGCTGGTCAAGGATGGCGATATACTGGCCATCGTGACGGATAAACCAGGACTGGATATCGCTCACCTCGGCACGGCGGTGTGGAAGGAAGACGGCCTGCACATGCTACATGCTTCGTCGGTACAAAAACGTGTGGTGGAGGATAAAATCAATCTCAGGCAGTATCTCGACAACCACAGGTCACACCTCGGCATCAGAGTGCTCAGAAGGGCACCACGATGATAACGGCTCGTATGAATGTCTGTGCTTCGTCTATGATATGAGTGTAAATATTATTCGACACGATGGGGTGGTGCAGGAAATCTCCGAAAGCGTGGTTCTGGTCAGAATCACTCAACAACCGGCATGCGCGGCTTGCCGCGCTGCCAGTCACTGCCATGCCGCTGAGAACAAAGAGAAAATAATCACTGTGCATGGCTCGTACCCCCACCTACAAGTGGGAGATAAAGTGACGGTAACGGCTCCCTCCTCGCAAGGCCATAAGGCGGTGATGTGGGCCTTCTCTCTGCCCCTCATGCTCCTCCTGGCTGTACTGGTGGTTGCAATCGCTGCCGGCGCATCGGAACTACTCGCTGTCATCCTCGCCATCGCCACAATAGCTATCTATTATCTCGCACTCTACATGCTGCGCAAACGCATATCCCCAACCTTCTCCTTTGAAATCCTAGGA
>OMSQ01000128.1 GCA_900313805.1 uncultured Prevotella sp.
AATGCGTGCCGGTTCCGGTGATGCTGTGCTTCGTCAGGTACAGGACCTGTGGAGTGTTATCAACGGTGTGCGCTGTGCTGCTCCCACGAACGAGGGTGACGCTGTAGCCAAGCACGTGGCTGCCAACATCCACTCACGTATCTCCAGATACTTCGACGCCACCGTGCCTACCGACGGTAGTGCCGTGAGCAATGTGGTATGGAAGCAGAAGGAAGACCTGATAGCCGCCATCATCCTCAACTACCCCGGCCAGTCTGCCTCCGACTATGAAGCCCTGTCGAATACCGCACTTCAGATGTCAAAATTCCCCAGTTACTTCAACCTGCCCGAGGGCTGCACCCAGATGGAGTATGCGGCTCCCACCAGCGCCACCTCTTACGACCAGGCTATGCAGTACAGGGTCAGCCTGAGTGCCAGCGACATGGGTGGTGGCTCCATCACAGCCGCAGACTACCTCTTCCCCTTCGAGCTGACCTACTTCGGCAACTCTCCCATCCGCACCTCTGTCCAGGAGCATAAGGTGAGTGACTATCCCAATGGCGCCCATGCCAATCAAGGCGGCTGGGATGCAGACGACAGCTGGACCAGCGATTGGGTAGCAGACACCCACGTGACCTCAGAGACCCGCAGTGTGGCAATGAAGAACGACATCAACTACGGTTCAGCTCTTCTGAAGACCACCGTGCACTATAGTGCCCAAGTGCTGAAGGACAACAACCACGCCATGCAGCAGAGGAAAGACCAGTCTGTAGACGAGCCTGATATGGAGATAGCAGTCAACGGCACAACCTTCCAGCTGAACGGTGTGCTCGTTGGCGGTCAGCCCAAGGAACTGGGTTGGGACTACATCTACAAGGCAGGTGCCGCCGACAACAACTACAATGGCATGGTGTACGACCACGCCATCCCCGATGCTGCCAAGATCGTGCCCGCCTACGTGGCAAATGTGAACAAGGACAACCTGGCTTGCAACTACACCATCGTGGCCGACAACTACGTGGCTGCTGCCAACCAGAACAAGGTGTATGTGGCTCTGGAGTTCATCAACAACTCCGGTGGCGATTTCTGGGGTGAGCACAACCTGATCCGCAAGGGCGGTGTGTTCTACCTGATAGGCGAGCTTGACCCGACAACCACCACTGCTCCCACCTGGCCCACCTACCATGCCCTGCCTCCCTACAATGCCGACGGCAGCAGCATCGAGACCCCGCGTGTGTTCATGCAGGACTACATGACCACAGCTCACTTCAGCATAGGCGTAAACTCTCTGAAGTATGCCTACAACACTGTGCCCGACCTGCGTTCGAGCAACGCGAGCCTCGGTCTGAGCGTAGACCTGAAGTGGAGCACCGGTCTGGTGTTTGAAGACGTGATACTCGGCGGCGAATAATCCGCCCCTTACCTTTACGCTCCTCACCCCCGATAAGCGGGGGTGAGGCAGCGTAAAACTTACCACAGAACAAAGCAAACGGAAAAAAAGACACAATTCCTATCACACATGAAGCGAATAAAGAAGGTAATCTTGCTGATGAGTATGGTGGCCACCGTTATCGCCCAGAGCGCCTGTTGCTCTATAGACGACGACCTGAGCGACTGCGGCACCGACTACGAGATAACCTATGAGTTGCAGCTGGTGACCAACGAGAGCACCGAGTTGCAGAGCAAGCTGGGCACAGAGGCCGAGGCGCCTATGCGTGAGGCCCTTCGCGCCCATCTGTCTCCCGTATTCAGCGACCATGGCGATGATTTGGAACAGTGGTTTTACTCCCCCGAAGGCGGTGAGGAGCAGCATCATGAGAACAAGGTGATGGATGCCTCAGAGAGGACCTACACCATCTACCTGCCCCAGCGGCAGTACCGTCATCTGGCAGTGGCCAATGTGGGCCAGGCTCCGCAGGTGTCGATGAGCGGCACAAGTAGCAGCAGCACCTTCGCCCTGAGCGAGGTGAGCGCTGCACCCCATGCCCGCGGCCTGTTTGCCGGCAATGAGTTGCTGGAAGCTAATGGCAGCAGCACAGCCCATTTCCATGTACCTCTCTTTATGGTGAACTGCGCCAGCGCGCTGGTGATAGACAAGCGTGGACACGAGCCACAGAAGGTGGAGGTGAATGCCAGCGGTTTTGCCAAGAGTTACAACATGCTCGACGGCACCTACACCTTTGCGCAGCAAGATGCCGTGCACAGTGTGGACGAGGTGCAAGCCACCGGCAGCGACCTGCTCTGCTATGTGACTGTGAACTACCCCTCGCGCGAGGCTGGCACCCGCAGTGTAGAGGAGACCACCGTGCCCTTTGAGAGCAGTGACAGCAGTGAAGACCTGTGGCAGTGGGACGTGTATGTGACCAAGGCCGACGGCTCAGTGACCGCTACCAAGCTGTCGGTACGCCGCCCGCTGCGTGCCGGGCAGTTGATGATAATAAAAGGCTACATCGACGACGATGGTGCCGTGCGCACCGGAGATGCGTCGGTGGGCGTAAGTGTGACATTAGACTGGAACAAAGGTGGAGACCATGACGTGGACCTGTAAGAACCTGTGGCTTGCTCTGGCAGCCCTGCTGCTGTTGCTGACGGCCTGTGCTCATACCGACATGGATGATGAGCCGGAGACTCGTGTGACAGCCGACGGCAAGGGTGTGCTGGTGCAGTTAGGTGTCAACATCCACACCGAAGAGTCGGAGACACGCATGAGCAGCGTGGTGACCCAGAAGAACAACACCTTCCGCGGCATGGACCACCTGTGGATTATCCCCTTCATGCGCAATGGTGGAGTGAACACCAACGACCAGCGTCTGAGCAGCAGCATCCCTTTGTCGTCCATCGCCGCCATCACCAACGAGAGCAACGTGCAGGGCTACGAGAATAACAGCAACTACGGTCTGGTGGCCAACAACCACTCCCACATGTGGGGCCGCATCGGCATACCACGCCACACCCAGTCGGTGCTGGTGTATGGCAGGGCCACGGCCAGCACCCGCTTCGGCAGCGACGAGAGCAGTGTGGGCTACCGTCATGAGAACGGCATACTGGCCTTGAACGGCATAGAAGGCGAGTCGGGTATCGAGGGCGAGCCAGCCTCCGCCATCACCTTTGCCCCTGTACCCATATACCAGGAGCAGTTGACCGAGGGTCAGCGTCTGGCCGACATACTGACCGACGTGCTCAACACCACCTACGAATACACCCTGTACTACAGGCGCAACAGCAGATGGTACACCGTGACAGACCAGAAACTGGTGTGGCGCAGCACAGGCCTGGACACAAGCCTGCAGAACTACTATACCGAGATGACCAACGGCGGAGCTCAGATAGCCGGTTCCGGCAAGGCAGTGACCGCCCTACTCACCTCGCTATACAGAGAGTTGAAGGCATATAGCAGCAGCAACACCACAGTGGTGACATACAGCAACTACACATGCTATATCAGCCAGAACAACAGCACATCGAACAGGATGACCTACGGGTATCTGTATGAGCAGCTGCGCGATAAAATCGTGGCAAAAATAGAGCAGTACTGCAGCGTGAGCGGCAGCGGCAACAATGCCGTGCTCACCCTGAAGGGCAGCTATGCCGACCTGGGCGGCTATCCCGACGTGTACGGTCTGCCCGAGGGTTGCGTGGCCATGGAATGGAGGGGTGAGACCGTGGGATTCAAGGTGAAGGACGCCTCCGACGGCGTGCTCATCACCCCCACCGACACCTACTGCTATCCCCCCAGCCTGTACTACTATGTGAACAGCGACATACTGACCTCGGAGGCCGACGACGAGTCAGACCACTATGTGAGCGGCAACACCTGGCAGCAGATACTGACACAGTACACCGCCGACGGCATTGTGCGCCCCGAGACCCAGTCGGTGGCCGTGGTCGATCCCCTGCACTACGGCGTAGGCCTGCTGCATGCCACCATTCAGGTGACATCCGGCAGCAACACCCTAGTGGACAACAGCACGACCCCCAAGCAGTTGAGCGTGAGCGGCAACAACTTCCCCGTGACCGGCATCATCATAGGCAACCAGCGTAGGCAGGCCTATAACTTCACCCCCATGAACGAACAGGCCTATTTCCTCTACGACAACAGCATAGAGCAGACCTACCTGAGCACCAGCAGCAGTCTGGGCAAGGAGCTGACCACCCTGGCTCTGCAGACCCCCGAGGAAGAGGATGTGACCATAGCCCTGGAGTTGCAGAACAACAGCGGCATCACCTTCACCGGTCAGGACGGCAACATAGTGCCCGGCAGCAAGTTCTACCTGCTCGGTGTGCTGGAATACAGCAGTGCCAACCAGCACGACCCCGATAAGAACAGCGTGTTCATACAGAGCCATATCACCGAGGTGACCCTGAAGGTGCACGACCTGAAGAAAGCCGTGAACAACATCCCCGACCTGCGCGACCCGCAGTTGCTTCTGGGTGTGTCGCTCGTTGTGGACTGGCACCAGAGCACCAGCACCAGCGTGCCCGTATATTAACCAATAAGAAGAAATGAAGAGACTGAACCACATATTGCTCATTATAGGCACCATCCTGTTATGCTGCGCTTGCAGCGACAGCGTGGATGATGCCGATGAGGTGCCCGTGCTTCACGTGAACGTGTACGTGCCTCAGTCCGTGATGACTCGCGGCTATGAGGGCGACGTGAACTCATACACCAGCGAGCGTGCCGTTCACAGTCTGCATATATGGGTGTACAACCATGCCGACGTGACCCTGAACAACGGCAGCACCCTGAGTGCCGGCACATGCATCGCCTATCTGCACCCCACCGTCACCGACCTTCAGAGCGGCACCGTGCAGCGCTATGCCGTGACCATCGACAACGAGGTGGCGAAGGCCCACCCCAACGTGGATGTGTATGTGGTGGCCAACGAAGAGAGCATAGGAGCGACGGGGCTGGACGGCAACACCACCCGCGAGCAGTTGCGTGCCCTCACCATCAGCGGTGCGTACTTCGGCGTGTCGCAACCTGTGACCATCAGCGACATACAGGACCAGGGCCTGCCCATGTCGGGCTATGGCGACAACCTTCTGATGAAGGCCGACCATGCCCCAGTATATGAGGTGGAGACCGTGGAGATAGAGCGAGCCGTGTCGAAGATGCGCTTCGTCTTCGCCCGTACAGACGGTGACATAGGCGATATGTTCATGCTTGATGAGTTGAGCATTGGCGGCAATGTGATACCCACCTCCGAGAATTTTATCAACACCAGCGGCGGCAATTACAGCATCTCGTCGACCTACGAGAGCAGTGCCATGACCTGGAACGGCGAGAGCACCCCTGCCCTGCCCACCTTCAGTCAGGTGCCAGCCATCTCGCGCCCCAGCACCTACATCTACACCGACCAGGACCCGCAGGCCTACGAGAATCTGGTGGACGAAGGTGTGTCGACTAGCAAGCTGGCACAGTTGGGTCCGTTCTACCTGCGCGAGACCAATCGCCGTCTGAGCGGCACTATCCGCTATCGTGTGAAGCAGGCCAACGGCAGCTGGCAGCAGAAGAACGTGACGTTCAACATGGCGTCGGCTGGTGACTTTGTGCGCAACCACACGTGGACAGTGTACGTCTACTTCCTTGGCGGCAAGTTGTATGTGAAACCCACCGTTCTGCCCTGGACCGCCGGTCAGGACCGTTGGAACTACAGCACCCAGGGAGCCACCACCATGGAGTGGAACTCATACCTGCGCTACGACCTGGACATGAGGTCGAACACATGGGATGACACCTACGTGGCCGTGGCCTACGGCTACCGTACCGGTCACGAGCCCCTGTACAGCCCCCCCATCACCCTGCGCACCACCAACAGCCACGAGATATGGGTACAGGTGGACAACGATGATTTTGAGATAGTGCAGAAGGAAGGCACCAGTTACGAGAGCAAAGGTCAAGTAGTGGTGATACCCGCCAACAGCGAGGATGAGGAGACCGTGGTGTACGTAGTGCCCGTGAACGGTGAAAACCCGCCCAACCCGCTGACCAGACTGACTCTGACTGCCCGTCCCAGTGACGGCATGCCTCCCTACAACATACCGTACAACCACGACCTGCCCGGTGACGAGGATCACACCAGCATACTGATATGGAACATCGGTGCCCAGTTGTATCGTGACAATCAGAACAACCAGAAAGTGCCGGGCAACGTGCAGACCTCCAACTACTGGATAGAAACGAACACATGAGGATCATGACACCACATAGGAAACAAGCATATACATGGATAGCAGCCCTGCTTACGATGCTCGTGAGCGGCTGCACCACCGACGACATGTACACCGACACGCGTGTGCTGCCCGAGCGGGCACTGACCGTGTGCCCCGGCATAGCGCATGCCGACGAGAGCGAACTGTCCGGCAAGACCCGTGCCGCAGACACCGACGACGTGGTGAAAGGCGACGACGTGGACGGCCGTGACGAGTATCGTGAGAACTTCTTCGGCACCCTGGACGTCTTTGTGAAGCAACATACCGATGGCGACGACCAGCCCTGGTTCAAGCAGTACCATCTGGTGGCAGGCGAGCAGGACTGGGTGACAGACCCCAACCGCTACGACAACAAGAGCCTGTTGAACAAGGCCCAGCAGTTGCTGGCTGCCAACTGGAGTGTTGAGGGTTACAACCCCAATGCCGAGTATGACATCTACGTGAGTGCCAACAACCCCCATACCCTGTCAGGCGTTGCGCCCACTACCCTTGCCGGTCTGAAGTCGCTCAACACCTTCGACCCGATGATCATTCGCCATCAGCAGACCGTGAAAGACGAGCGCACCGACTGGCCCAACAGCATGCAGACCGACAACGACGGCGACCCTAAGAAGTTTCTTATGGACGGCAAGATCGAGCGTTGGAAGGTGGATCCCGACCAGCAGCAGCAGGTATGGGACGTGGACCTGCGCCGTGCCGCAGCCAAGATAGTGGTGAACGTGCACTACGACGGTGAGCACAACACCGTGCTGAAGCAGGCGGAGGACAGTGACGAGCCGGAGATAGACGAGCAGGGCAAGAGCGTGTACATCTCTCTGAAGGATTATCTGGACTTTGTGAACAGAGAGCCCGGTGTGCCCCGTTGGAAGTACGTGAACTTCTGCCGTCGTGTGAGCGACGTGGCCGACGGCGACTACCAGCCCGACCTGAACGACAACAGCGGCAGCAACGCCGCCATCCACACGTGGGAGAACAACTTCACCGAGGCGAAGAACGATGAAAGCGTGAACAACATAGACGCCAACTACACCATCACCACCTACAGCTACCCGATGGAATGGGGCACCAATCACAAGAGCGCCCCCTACATCCTGCTGTCCATAGCCTACACCAAGAAGGACAACCCCGAGGATATGAAGCTGAACTACTATCGCATACCCGTATGCGACGAGAGTAAGGTGAGCAAGCTGGAGCGCAATAACATATACATAGTGGATGTGAGCTTAGCCTCGCTTGGCGCAGACAACGCCTCATTTGAACTGGAGGACGAGCAGTTGCGCATAGAGTACCACGTGATACCCTGGACTGAGAACGACCTGAGTCAAGAGACCACCACGGTGCAGATAGCCGACACCAAATACTTCCTGGTGACCCCCACCGAGTACGTGCTTCAGGGCAACAACTCTCAGACGACAGACCTGAACTGGTATGCCTCGGTATCGCCCGACGACGGCAGGTTTGTGAGCATCAAGAACCTGAGCATAGAGTATGAGAACTACGAGCACCAGACCGTAAACATCACTGGTACCGTGCGCTACACGCCACAGAGCGGCTACGACGGTTCTACCGACTATGTGATTGAGAGCACTGCCTCCGGCAGCGGCACACACGGTGAGAAGGTGATTATCACCATCTTCAAAAACGGAATCATGCGTGTGTCGTCCGACGCCTTGCTCAACCGTGCGTTGAAGACCATCCGTTTCACCGCCTATCTGACCACCACGATGATGGAGCAGGAAATCGTGATACACCACTACCCGTTGGACAATCTGGCCAACATCCAGGGCGTGTATGCCTCTCGCAGCACGAGCGGCTGGATACAGTGGGACAATCTGGTGGGAGTGTCAAACCCGTCGGTGCCGAGCACCACCAACTACCGTCAGGCATACACCGGCACCGCCCCCACCTATCAGGACATAACGATACAGTACTACAACAACTATTTATGGCGCGACAACGGCAGTGTATGGAATTCTAAGATATACATGAGCGACCAGGCCGGCAGGGAAAACTGCATACGTTCGTTCCAGGCCAGCAACGGCTACAAGCAGGCCACGAGCTTGAACACCATGTCAGCCCTTCGCAACCGTCAGATGTACGTGGTACAGAATACCACCACCTCGTCGAAGTACCCCATTGGCTATGCCAAGTTGGACGAGAACTACCAGAGCGACGACCACACCGTCTCGCCCGCGTTTATGATAGCCTCGCAGCTGGGTGCCACCGCAGCCTTGTATTCATCCTACAGCGGCACCAACTACAGATACCAGGTGAACGGTCAGATCTACCGCACCCTTGAGAACGGCAATGGCTATCTGAGTCTGGGCAAGTTGGCGGCCTATCACTGCGGCACCTATCGTGAGGTAGGCACCATGGACAACGGTCAGACCTACCAAGTGTTTGACGGCTGGCGTCTGCCCACCCGCGAGGAGATAGGTGTAATCATGAAATACCAGTCGGAGGACGTGACCAGCGGTGTGACCATAGCCGAGGTGCTGACCGGCACCTATTACTGGACCTTAGAAGGCCAGGCAGTGCGCAGCGGCTACGGTGTGAGCGGTGGTCAGGAGATGTCGCAGGACAGCAGCAACGACTATAGCGGTACCGGCAGTAACGGTGCCAACATCCGCTGTGTGCGCGACCTGACTTTAGAAGAGATACGAATACTTGACGGAGAGTAGAGAGATGAGAATGAGAAAGACCATATACATGCTCCTGGCGGCAATAGTCCTGGCCTCCTGCACCACTGACGATCTGGGTGAGGTGCAGGGCGGTCGCGTGTATGCCGACGACGGCGAGATGCCCGTGCGCATAGGTTACAGCCTCTTCGAGGGTGAGAAAGCAGAAGAGACGAGAGCCAGCATAGTGGGAGGCGAGGAGTACACAGGCAACTACATCACCGACATGTGGCTGTTGTGTTTCACCCAGGAGGGTATATACCTGGGCAGCAGAAAGGCTGAGCTCATAGACAACGAGCGTCATCTGGACGATGTAGAGACCGACATTCATGGCAACGTGATATCCACGACAAACAACAACTGCTGGGGCCGTTATCTGTTTGAGGGCACCGTGCCTGCCAGGACGAGCCGTATACACTTCGTGGCTAACGTGCCCGAGGACCGCATCCCCGGTCCCGACCAGATAGGCGGTCAGGAGAACAGCATAGTTAAGTCGCGCAAGATGAAGATGACCTACGAGGACAGGCATATCAGCTACTGGGGTTTCCACGGTGAGGAGAGTCCAGAGGAGATGCGCTCCTGGCTGTCGATGGTCACCTGGCGCGACTCATTGGACAATTATGGTAATCCTGTGTTGGACGATCAGGGCAACGTGATACAGGTGGTGGACCAGTATCTGAAGCGCGAGGGCAGCATAGTGCACATGGTTCGCGACAGGGCCCGTCTGAGTTTCGGTGACATGTTCGACTTCCGTCGTGCCACCACCCAGACCGTGACCGACCACAACGGCAACCAGGTGGAGCTGGAGCCCAACGACATCACCTACGACATAGAAGAGATAGACTGGATAATATCCAACGGTCTGGGTCAGGGCTACATAGCCCCCTTCCACAACCATGCCGGTGAGGACCCGTTTGACAACTACTATGACCCCAATGGCACACCGCGGTTGAAGGAGGACCGTCTGACCCCCTACGACCAGCGCGACCGCGACCGCATAGTGGCGCTGAGCAGCGACGAGATGGTGCCAGCCTATCGCAGCACCTGGACAGCCGCCGAGCAGGCAGCGAACAGTGTGCCGCTGTACCTGTTTGAGGACAACAACAGCGTACAGGACCCGCCAAAGGTGATACTGCGTGTGAAGTACAACGACAGCGTACGTGGTGTGAAAGTGAAGTATCACACCCTGATGCTGTTGAAGGGCAACAACGAGGAGTGCAAGATATACCGCAACCACCAGTACATGCTCAACATCTACGCTCTGCCGTGGGAGGGACTGGGCTATACCAACTTTGCCGATGCCGTGGCGAGTGTGGAGTATACCAACAACCGCACCGTGACCATCGACGACCGTGTGAACGATGTGAGCGACGGACGTTTTGAGCTAGCCATCATTGGCGAGACCTACCACATATTCCAGGATCCATCGTTGGTGAACACCACTCAGACGGTGCAGTTCCGCTATACCTCTGCAGATGACACGAGTCATGGAGTGGCAGGTATGACCGCCGCCGACTTCACGGCCAACTGGACCAACGTGCCTTTCGCCTCGTTTGCCCGTCCGGAGGTGACAGTAAGCAGTTACGACGCCTCCACCGGCATAGGCACCATCACCTTCACCCTCGGCACCACCATCAACAGCGCCTTGGGAGCCGGCACCATCCGCCTGCAGGACATGAACAGCGGTCTGATACGTTACATCAACGTGTATTCTATAGACAAGTTCAACTTCAACCTTGATGGCAACGATGGCGGCTACATCACCCCCACCCTGAGCAGGGTGAACGGAGTGTCGCGCACCATCCGTGGCAAGGAGTGTCCCACCTACCAGATGCAAATTAAACTGCCTGGCGAATATCCCGCCAACCTCTTCCCCGTGAACATCTATCTGGCGAGCACGACATTGAGTCCCTACGCCCTTTATGACAACGGCACACTGGTAGATGATGCCATCTTTGGCGTGCATCCCCTCTCCACCGAGAACGGGTCGATAATGGACGGCGAGGTACTGGCCGGCATGAACTATACCAACAATGTGAGGGACTGGAACTACCGTGAGACGGGCAAGCCGTGGAATTTCTGGTACTACCACTCACTGCTTAGCAAGCCCACTGCCGAAATCAACGGCAACACCACCTACGACACCCAGGACCGCATCTATACCATCTACTTTGACGACGTGCGCTCACTGCGTGCCGAGGCCAATCAGGCAAACAACCTTGGTGTATTCCTGAAGATAAAATACTTCGGCGATGCCGTAGCCATAGTGGAGGAATGAGATGAGGCTTAGGCGGCTATCACTGGGTCTGCTCCTGCTCTGTCTGTGCACCGTGCTTCAAGGTCAGGAGTATCGCATGCCAGCACTTCCCGACAGTCTGCGTGACACCCCTTCGCGTGTGCGCTGGGCCGTGACCCATTACTGGGACGACTTCCATTTTTCCGACACCACCCTACTCACCTCCGCCTACGGTGAGCAGGCGTTGGTCAACTACCTGTCTCTGATGCCCTACGCGAGTGCTGAGGTACAGTCGGCAGGTATATCGCGTTGGTGGCAGCAGATGAAAGGGGCATTTCCAGCCCGAAGGTTCTTTTTCGACGGTGCCGAGCACTACCTATACCACCCCAACTCGCCCATGCGCAACGAGGAGTTGTATCGCCTGGTACTGAGTCAGATAGACGAGGGCGATGGCGATGATCTGCGGAGCCGTGCCCGCTTTGCCCTTCGTATGCTGAACCAGAACAAGGCAGGCGACGAGGCTACCGACGTGTCGCTGTTGATGGCCGACGGCAGCGAGAGCAGCATAAGAGCCTTGACGAGCGGCACCCCCACCCTATTGCTTTTCTACGACCCCGAGTGCGAGCACTGTCAGCAGATGCTTGCCCAGCTCACGCATGACACCCGTCTGAGCGCGGCCATCGCCAGTGGTAGCAAGCAGTTGCTTGCCGTATATACCGGTGAGGACCTTGAGGCATGGCGCCGTCATCTGGGAGACCTGCCCGCTACATGGCGTCATGCCGCCGACCGCGGCGTGATCACCGCCGGCATGCTCTACGACCTTCGCTCTCTGCCAGTGCTCTACCTGTTGGATGCCGACGGTGTGATAGCGAAGAAAGAGGCGAGCGTTCAGGACGTAGCGGAATGGTGAGGGTGGTTAATACCAGAGTTCGGCAGAATGGAAGGCACAACGCTTTCCTTGAAAGCTTTGAACCCCGTCTC
>OMSQ01000130.1 GCA_900313805.1 uncultured Prevotella sp.
TAGATGAATTTCTTGCAGTAGAATGATACCTCAGCCTGATATACACGGTCGGGGTCATCCTTTTTCCATATCACCTGAAAGTCCTCATAACTTCCGCGTACAATGTCTGCCATCTCCAGGTTTTCCAGCAAATTGGGTGTTACTTTCATAAGGTCGCGCTGGTGTGAAGCACGGAAGTTGACATCGTAGTATAGAATAGCTCCTTTCTGTTTGGCGTACTCTAAAAAACCCACCACCTGTTGTCGTATCACGGGGTTGACGGCATAGAACGAGCCAAACATCACTATGTCGTCTTCATGTATCTCAGGATAGATGAAGTCGAGTTTGTCGTGTGGATGGTCTTTATAAAACAGATATTCCGCATCGTTGTTCTCATCCAGATATGCCAGAGACAGGGATGTCTTACTGTCGGGATACACGTTTATGTTGTCGGCATTCACGTTGTTATCCTTCAGAAATTGAATGATATTTCTTCCTACCCTGTCGTTGCCTGTCTCGCTGATGAATGTGGCGTTCACGCCGGCTCTGCCCAGCGATATGATACCGTTGAATACTGATCCGCCCGGTACTGCACCAATCGGTTGTTCATTTTTGAAGATGATGTCGAGTACTGTCTCGCCTATTCCTATTACCTTTCGCATACTGTCACTGTAATTATTCTGCAAAATTAGTGCAAGACGAGAGAAAAACCAAATATATTTGAGTTTTTCCGAGCCGCAGCCTATATTTGCGAAGTTAAAAAACGCAAAGGTATCAGTTTCTTGTCATATCACAGATAGAAGATGCTCTCATTGCCCATGTTGCAAAGCAGGTCGAGGATGCTGAGGTTGGGTAGGAAACCATGTTTTGCGCCATACACCTGATAGTAAGGCTGTGGGGTGAAAAGTGGGTCGTGAGGTGCATGCTTCGGGCGTATCACCTCCCTGTAGTCTGGCATCTCTGGCTGCGCCTTGTATTCGCTGGTGATATGCAGCGATGGGTGGATGTCAAGCCACTCACACATCTGTTCCGTGATGGCCATGTTCATGTCGTAAAGGAATTGCCAGGGCTGGTGGATGAGTGCATGCAGGTCGTCGGCATAGTATTCGAAGAAGGGCGACTCTCCGTAGGCACTCGTCATAGCCTGCCAGTGCAGGTGTCGCCATTGGCCATGGTCACTTACGCGGATGTCGCGCATCAGCGTGTCGGGGTCATGACTCATCACTGGCACCGTGAGTGCCTGTGTGCCGTTGGTAGTGGCTATAATGCAGCGGTTGCGGTAGGTCTGTTTGCCGTAGTGGTCCATGGCCTCTATCCATACGTCATCGCACCTGCGCAGTTTCTGGTACCACTGCACAGGTGCGAAGTATGCCGAACCAACAATGGCTGCTGTCTTAGCCATGGTCTGACAATAGTTATTTGATGTTGTCTACCATACGGAACATGCGGCTCCAGCGAATCTTCGGTCCCAGGTCTTCGGGGTTGATGCTGAGCCAGATGAAGATGGGTTTGCCCACCACATGGTCTTCGGGCACGAAGCCCCAGTAGCGTGAGTCGAGCGAGTTGTGGCGGTTGTCGCCCATCATCCAGTAGTAGTCCATCTGGAATGTATATTCATTCGTCTCCTTGCCGTTGATGAATATTTTCCCGTCTTTCACTATAAGTTCATTGTTCTCATATACACGTATGGGTCGCTCGTAGATGGCAATGTTGTCCATAGTGAGAGTCACTTTTTGTCCCTTTGCTGGTATCCATACTGGGCCGTAGTTGTCGCGTGTCCACCCTGTATTGGCATTCACGGGATAGGTCTTGCCGCTCTCCACACGGTCAGCATCGGTCACAGGGCGTACCGACTCCACATAGTCTGTCATCTTCTTCAGTGCCTCGGCAGCATTGTGAGTGAGTGGCATGTAGCCGTAGGCACCGTTGCTCTGCAGGTCTTCGATGGTGATTTCCAGTTGTTCGAGTGTAGCATCGGGCAGTGCCTGCTTGAACCTTACGAAGTAGGTGTACTGCACATTGTCAGGCTCTTTGTTCATCTTGCCGTTCACATACACCTTCTGGTCTTTTATCTGTAATGTCTGTCCAGGCAGTCCCACGCAGCGTTTCACATAGTTCTCGCGGCGGTCGGTGGGACGTGTGATGATTTCGCCAAACTGTTGTTCGTTGGCCTTTATGAAGTTTGCGCCTGCGTTCATCACTTTCTGGTAGTAGTCCCACTGCTGTTGTGGTGTGAGCGAGTCTACCTGCACGCTATTTCCCATAGCCTGCATGCCGTATGCATAGCAGTCCTGGTAGTAGTCCCGTGCCTGATACTGGTTGTTGCTCATCACCGAGTCGCCTGCAGGGTAGTTAAACACCACGATGTCATTCAGTTCCACATGTCCGAAGCCAGGTACGCGACGGTAGTCCCAGTGTGGCCATTCTATGTACGACTTAGTGCCGATCACTGGCATGGTGTGCTGTGTGAGAGGCATGGTAAGTGGTGTCTGCGGTATGCGCGGTCCGTAGCTCAGTTTGCTGACAAAGAGGTAGTCGCCACGGAGGAGCGATTTCTCCAGCGAACTGGATGGGATGACATAGTTCTGAAAGAAGAACTGGTTGATGAAATACACTGCCACCAGTGCGAAGATGATGGCGTCTACCCAGCTCATCAGCACGCGCATGGGTTTCTCGGAGTCTTTCCACCACTGCCATTTTATTTTCTTGGTGATATACACGTCGTATATCAGTGGCACGATGAGTAGTCCGAGCCAACTCTTCACCCAGAAGAGGAAGAGCAGGTATAGTATCAGTACAATGGCAAACTTAATCCATTGTTTCTTCATGTTAAGATTGGCTTTTCTCTTGTCTATCATAGCGATATAAGTGTGTTAGAATTGAAACAGGTCTGACGTGGTGAGCAGTCCCTGGTGCTGGTGTGTGTATTCTGCGGCGAGCACTGCTCCGAGTGCGAATCCCTGTCGCGAGTGTGCATCGTGAGTGATGGTGATGCTATCTGCGGCACTGTCGTAGCAGATGCTGTGTATGCCGGGCACCTCGTCACGACGGATACTGTCGATGGCCAGCATGGAGGGGTCCACCTCCTTCTCTCCGCACACGGTACCGTCGGGAGCGGTGAGCAGTCCGGGGGTCCATGCCTGTTTGCGGTCGATGGCAGCAGTTATCTCCTCTGCCAGCGTGATGGCAGTGCCCGACGGGGCATCGAGTTTATGTATGTGGTGTGTCTCCTCCATACGCACGTCATACTGTGCAAAACCGTTCATAATCTTTGCCAGGTAGCGGTTCACAGCCTGGAATATCGCCATGCCTACAGAGAAGTTGGATGCCCAGAACAGGGTCTTACCTCCCTCCTGGCACAGGTGGCGTATCTCATCGCCATGTTCCTTCATCCATCCGGTACTGCCCGACACCACCTTCACACCCTTGTCGAAGCAGCGAAGGTAGTTGCCGTATGCTGCCTGGGGCGAGGTAAATTCAATGGCTACATCAGCCGATGCAAAGGCTTCGCTGTCAAAGTCCTGTTGGTTGTCTATGTCTATTATGCTCACTATCTCGTGTCCGCGAGAGAGGGCTATCTCTTCTATCATACGGCCCATCTTGCCGTAACCAATAAGTGCTATTTTCATTATTATGAAGATTATGAGTAGTGGATTTCGGCTGCAAAATTACATAATTATTCCATGTTTCATCTGCAAATTCACACATTTTTCTTTTTATTATCATTCCTTGTTGTCAGAATGATTTACGCAGCTCATGTATGTGGCAAGTTGCTGCCGCTGTGAAAAACAAAAATATTTTTATTTTTCTCTCGCTAATTCGCAAACTTAGAGTAACTTTGTGGCCATAAAGAAGGAGAAATGGTCAAAAGAAATAATTGGGACGAGGCATATTGGCTGTTGCTCATGCAACTGTACCTGAAACAGCCTTTGGGGGTGAAGCCGCTCTACAGCAGACAGATGATAGACCTGGCACTCGAGACGCATGTGCCACCACAGTCACTGTACCGTAGAATGTTGCAACTGAGGCGGTTGGACACGCCACGCATACAACGGCTGTGGCAGAAATACAGCAACAGTCCTGCGAAACTGAGAAAAGGGGTGAAGATGCTGAGAACCATGGCAGGATTCAACAATGCCGACACGTTCTTCGACGGCGTGGACATGAATACCACCTTCGAACCACAGTTCCTTCCCATAAAAGGGGCAGAGCCTCTTACACCACTCATGCTCATCATCATACTGGATGAGTATTTCCGCTTGACCCCCGTCACAATGAATGCCGACACACCTGAGGTGAAGAAACTGGCCAAGATGATGAACGTGGACATACAGCAGGTGGTGGAAGCACTCGAGACCTTCCAATACTGCGATCCCTATCTGCGCCGCACACTGCCCGCCAATGCCATGCTCACACAGGCCTGCCAGGAGGTGTGGCAACAGTATGGGAATGATGACCCCGACCGACTGATGGCTGAAGCAGCACTGATGAAAGTCTATTTCAAGAAATGAAAATGCCGCAAAAACTCACTCAACAACAGATACAGGAACAGAGACAGCAGACTCTGCAGCGACTCTCGCAACAGCAGATGCTGCAGGTGAAACTGCTGGAGATGCCGCTGGCACAACTGGAACAAAGCGTGAACAGCGAGATGGACGACAACCCGGCTCTGGAACGCAGCGTTGATGAGGAAAGCTATGCCTACGATGAACCCGCTGCCGATGTGACGGAAAACTTTGAACAGATGACCGAACGTGAGGAACGGGAGCAGGAACTGGAACGGGCTCTGGACAGTCTTGACAGCGATGACCGTATGCCGGAATACCATGGCTACGAACAGCAGCAGAGCGCTGAGCAGGAGGAGATGGTGTGGGGCGCCACCACCAGTTTCTACGACACCCTGCGCGAACAGATGGGTGAGTACGAACTGGATGAGGTGCAACAGATCATCATGCAGTATCTCATTGGTTCGCTCGACGAGGACGGTCTGCTGCGCAAAGACAGTGTCACACTGAGCGAGGAACTGTCCATCAAAGAATATATAGACGTCACACCCGAGGTGGTGGAACAAATGCTCCAAATACTGCAGCAGTTCGACCCAGCAGGTATAGGGGCACACGACCTACAGGAATGTCTGCTGCTGCAGATAGCGCGACTACCAGAAACAGAAGTCAGAAGACTGACGGAAGAGGTGATACGACACCACTTCGACGACTTTAGAAAGAAGCACTGGACAAAGATACAGCGTGACCTGAACCTCAGCGACGCCATGATGGAGGAGGTGCAGGCAGAGATACGTCATCTAAACCCCAAGCCAGGGTCTTCGCTGGGCGAGACCCTGGGTCGCAGCACGCAGCAGATTATCCCCGATTTCATTGTAGACACTCACGAAGACGGCACCGTGACATTCACCATCAATGGCGGACATATACCTGAGCTGCATGTGGCGGAGTCGTATGTGGATGCGGTGAAGACCTTCCGCGAACACCGCGACACCCTGAGCCGTCGCGACAAGGAGGCATTGCTCTATGCCAAGGAGAAGGTGGACCGCGCAAGGGGATTCATAGAAGCGCTGCGACAGAGACAGCAGACGCTCTACCTCACCATGAAGACCATCATTGACATGCAGCACCGCTTCTTCGAGGAGGGTGACGAGGGTGAGCTGCGCCCTATGATACTCAAGGATGTGGCCGACCGTACCGGACTGGATATTTCCACTATCTCCAGGGTTAGCAACCAGAAGTATGCACAGACCAGATGGGGCACCTACCCGCTGAAGTTCTTCTTCAGCGACGGTTATACCACCGATGACGGACAGGAACTCTCTGTGCGCAAGATGAAAAGTGTGTTGCGAGAAATCATAGATGCCGAAGACAAGCGGCACCCGCTGAGTGACGAGGCCATCAGACAGGAGATGAACAAACGAGGATTTCCGCTGGCCAGACGCACCGTCACAAAATACCGCGAGAGTATGGGCATACCAAAAGCCATCATGCGAAGATGAACGAAAAAACCATCATATCCATTGCAAAGGCTCTCAGCATAGCCTTCCGACCCTTCTACATGCCATTCATGGGTATGGTACTGCTCTTTGTGTTCAGTTACCTCAGTTTCCTGCCCATGTGGATGAAGGTGAAGATTCTGCTCATCATGTATATTCTCACCATACTTCTGCCTACATGGCTCATCAGTCTCTACCGCCACTATCACGGCTGGTCGCCCATAGAACTGGGAGCCAAGGAGCGGCGAATGGTGCCCTACGCCATATCCTTCCTCTGCTATTTTGTGTGCTATTATGTGGTCAATCTGTTTCATATACCCCACTCACTTGGCAGCATACTGGTGGCATCGATGGCAATAGAGATACTGTGCGCCGTAATCAACTTGTGGTGGAAAATTTCCACACACACGGCGGCTATCGGCGGGGTGGCAGGGGCCTTGATAGGCTTCGCACAGGTGTTTACTTTCAATCCCGTATGGTGGCTCGCATTGGTCATCCTATTGGCAGGCATGATAGGTACCAGCAGGATGATACTGCGACAGCATACACTCATGCAGGTGGTGGCGGGTTTTCTGCTCGGTGTCGTCTGTGCCTTCATAGCAGTGATGAATACTTGAAAAAACTTAAAACAAAGCGATAAAGACATGAAACCATTAGTCAGCATCATCATGGGCAGCACGTCTGACCTGCCCGTCATGGAGAAAGCCATGCGTTTTCTCAACGACCAACAGATACCTTTCGAGGTTAACGCACTCTCTGCCCACCGCACGCCGGTCGAGGTGGAGTCGTTTGCACGTGGTGCTGCCGCCAGGGGCATACGCGTGGTGATAGCCGGTGCCGGCATGGCGGCAGCCCTGCCCGGCGTGGTGGCTGCCAGCACAACCCTGCCAGTCATAGGAGTGCCTATCAAAGGCATGCTCGATGGCATGGACGCCCTGCTCAGCATAGTACAGATGCCTCCGGGCATACCAGTGGCCACCGTGGGAGTGAACGGCGCTCTCAACGCTGCCATACTGGCTGGCGAGATGCTGGCACTCGCCGACGAGGAGATAGCCAAGAGGATGGCAGCTTATAAGTCCACCCTTGGTGGCAAGATTGTCAAGGCCAACGAGGAGTTGAGCCAGTTGCAGGGTTATGACTATTTGGTGAAATGAATATAGACCTGTTCAACTACCGGCGGCGTGATGCATCTGTCACGCACGTGGGACATACACCCATGGGTGGTCGGAATCCCATACGCCTGCAATCCATGACCACCACCCCCACCACCGATACCGAGGCATCGGTGAAACAGTCGGCAGCCATAGCCGCCGCAGGAGGCGAGTATGTGCGACTGACCACGCAGGGGGTGCGAGAGGCGGAGAACATGGCCAACATACGTTGTGCCCTGCACGAACAGGGAGTGACGGTGCCTCTGGTGGCAGATGTGCATTTCAACCCGCATGTGGCAGAGGTGGCAGCAGAGCATGTGGAGAAGGTGCGCATCAACCCAGGCAACTATACCGACCCAGCCAGACAGTTCCGCTCGCTTTCGTATACCGACGAGGAGTATGCAGCGGAGATAGACAAGATAGAAAAGCGGTTGGTTCCGCTGCTCGATATCTGTCGTGAGCATCATACGGCATTACGTATAGGCGTGAACCACGGTTCGCTTTCCGATCGTATCATGTCGCGCTATGGCGATACTCCCGAGGGTATCGTGGAGAGTTGCATGGAGTTTCTGCGTATCTGTCGCAAGCATGACTTCCATGACATTGTCATCTCTATCAAGGCATCGAACACCGTGGTAATGGTGCTCAGTGTACGACTGCTGGTGGAGCGTATGGATGCCGAGGATATGCACTATCCGCTACATCTGGGAGTGACCGAGGCCGGCGAGGGTGAAGACGGACGCATACGCAGTGCCGTGGGTATAGGTGCTCTTCTGGCCGACGGCTTGGGTGACACGCTGCGCGTGTCGCTGAGTGAGGCTCCTGAGCGTGAGATACCTGTGGCAAGACTGTTGCGCGACCACCTGACAGCTCGTCAGGGGCATGCTCCCATACCTGGCACGGCTGCTCACGACTACTGTTATACTCGTCCGGAGCGCAGGCCCACTACTGCGGTGGGCAATATAGGCGGCTCGCAGGTTCCTGTGGTGATATGTACAGCTGCTGAATACGATGCCAGCGCCGCACTCCATCCCGACTATCTCTACGTAGGGCGCAAGTTGCCTTCACAAAGGATGGAGGGCACAGGGTACATTGTCGACTTTGATGTTTGGGACGGCACTCCAAATACTTACCCCATCTTCTCGCACCAGGCGTTGCCTTTCGTGGGTATGGTGCAGGCAGAGAGGAAGTTTGTGGTACTGGAATACGGTTGTCCGAGCGAGGAATATATCGCCTGTCTGAAAGCGCACCCCGAGGTGGTGGTCGTGGCATTGAGCAGGCATCAGAATCCACTGGGTGAATGGCGGGCACTGACACACGAACTGTGGCGGACGGGTCTGACCAATCCGGTGATACCATGTCGCGCCTACCGTTATGGCCACGATGAGGTGGAGGCCATGCAGATAGAGACTGCCGCTGACATGGGAGTGATGTTCATCGATGCACTGGCCGATGGTATATGGCTGATGAATGAGGGTGACATACCCGCCGAGACCATCACCAATACCGCCTTTGCTATATTGCAGGCAGCACGCTGTCGTGTGTCGGCCACGGAATATATCAGTTGCCCGGGATGCGGACGTACTCTCTACGACCTGCAGCAGACGATAGCGCAGGTGAAGGCAGCCACACGGCATCTCAGCGGACTGAAGATTGCCATAATGGGATGTATAGTGAACGGACCTGGTGAGATGGCAGATGCCGACTACGGCTATGTAGGTGCTGCCCGCGGACGAATCTCGCTGTATCGCCGCAAGGAGTGTATTGAGAAGAACATACCAGAGTCTGAGGCTGTAGAACGACTTCTGGCTCTTATAGAGGCCGATCGTCAGGCGCGGTAGACCTCTTTCCCCTACCCTATCAGGTGGTATGTGCCCCCGGCCAGGGGGCGTACCATGCCTTTCATCTCCATCTCAAACAGAAGGGATGAGAGGCGGTGTATGGGTATGCCAGCCTGTACAGACAGGATGTTGACCTGTATGTCGTTGTTGCCTTTCAGCACCTCTACTATTTTCCGCTCTTCCTCGCTTAGGTTGGGGAAGAGCTCTCGCTCTATTCCTCTCTCTTTGGCTTGCTGTCGCTGGGCATCGCTCTGCCACCCCATGGCTTGTATCAAGTCGTCTGCTGAGGTGAGTAGTGCGGCACCATTGTCCCGTATCAGTTGGTTGCATCCTGCTGAATAGGTGTCGCCCACCCTGCCGGGCAGGGCAAATACATCGCGACCGTAGTCACGTGCTATCTCTGCTGTGATGAGTCCTCCGCCGTGTGCAGCACTTTCTATGAGCACGCAGGCATCGGCCATACCTGCTACTATCCTGTTGCGTCGCACGAAATTGAGCTTGTCGGCATTGGTGTGTGTCATGTACTCCGTGAGCAGTCCTCCTGCGTTCACCATGGCATTGGCTACAGAACGGTGGCGTGAGGGATAGAGGTCGTCGAGTCCATGTGCCAGCACCGCCACGGTGGGCAATTTGCTCTCCAGGGCGCTGCGGTGTGCACACACATCCACTCCGTAGGCCAGTCCGCTCACCACCAGCAGACCGGGACAGGACATGGAGAGGTCGGCCACCAGGCGGTGGATGAAGTCTTCACCGTATGGGGTGCAGCGGCGTGTGCCTACCACTGACACCACATGCATGGCATTTAGGGGGGTGCTGCCGCGGTAGTAGAGCACCACAGGAGCATCGTCACATTCCAGCAGCCGTTGCGGGTAGTCGGCATCACCCATGGTGAGTATCTGTATGGAGTGAGTGTCGCAAAACTCCAGTTCCTTGTCCACCACCTCGCGCTGTTCGCCTATGTGCGACAGCAGTTCCTTGAGTCGTGGAGTGGCTTCTGGCAGCACATCGTCTATGTTATTGCCTTGTTCTATCACCGCCGTGGCACTGCCCAGTTGCTGATACAGCATGGTGGCCAGCGAGGGCTGATAGTGCAGCGCACGCGCCATGGCCATGGCGTTGATGGTCTCTTGTGTGTATGTCTGGTTCATGACTGTTTCAGTATATCGTCGTAGGGTGAGGTGCGGCAGAGGGTGCCATGGTGCATCACCACCAGTTCCACGGTGGCACGGAAAGCCAGCTGCTCGTCACTCTCGCGAAAAAGGTCCTGATGGAAGATGAACTTCACCCCCTGTTTCTCTACAGCCAGTCGAGAGATGAAGATATCATCGCAGCGCAGCGGTGCTTTGTATTGCAGTGTCATGCGTGCCACCACGGCGTCGTAGCCCTCGTTGTGCAGGTTGGCAAACGAGGCACCCAGCGACCTGAGATACAGATGGCGGCTGTGCTCGATGTAGTGCAGGTAGTTGGCGTTGTTGACTATTCCCTCTATGTCACATTCATAATCGCGCACTTCCATGCGCGTCTCAAAGATGTAGTTCATGTGCGTTTCAGATATTCGTAACCAATGCGGCAGCGGAGGCAGTCGCGGCGGTTGCAGTATTCGTTTTTCAGTTGTATGAGAGCCTGACTGTCGCCTGCCGTGCTCACCTTCAGTCCGCAGTCCTGCCACATGCGGGTGATGTTGTTCTCCTCGGCGCGCAGCTGTTCGAGGAAGGTGAAGGCACGGTCGCACAGGCTGTCGTTGCCAGTATGCCGTCCGTAGGCGAAGAGCAGGGGTACCACGGTGTTGATGAGCAGCAGGTTGATGGAGAAGGGCGACATCTGTTTGCTGTTGCTGGCCGACGGACTGCCGAAGGTGTAGTGTGTCTGCCAGTATTCTGTCACGCTGGTATGCAGCATCTCGCGTGCCTGAGCCACCGTTGCACATTCCACCAGTTGCCTGAGGCTGGTGCGCCGCTCATGATACAGTCGGGCTATCTGTGCTATGCGTATGTGGGGGAAGTTCTGCGGACGCATACGCAGGAATTTCCAGCGGCTGTGCGGCAGGGGGGTGGTGCCAAACTTATGCGATAGGAACGTGTATTCCTGGCGCAGACGGGTGAAATATCCCTCGGCGAGTGCTGTCTGCTGATAGCGTGGCGGCACAGCCTCCATGTCGAGCAGTCCGGCCTGTCCCATGAAGAAGGCCTCCACCTGAAAGAGGTCGTCGCGGTGGTGTACTATGGTACTGGCGGGTATGCTCAGTGCCCACTGTTCGAAAACATCGCCATTGACACCGAAGCCGTAGTTGCGGGCCAGGGTCACGAAATAGGCATGCTCCCACGAGCCGTCGCACAGGGCCACACGCTTCTCTATGTCGCGCGTCTTGCGCTCCAGTCGCTCCACCTGCAGGGCACTCATCCAACTGTGTATCGTAAGGCTGCTCAACTGAGGTATTATGCGGTAGCAGGGCGGGTAGCGGTCGGTAATCAGCAACTCCTGGTAGTTGGTCTGTACCTGCTCTGGCACTTGTATCACCATTTGTGGCAACAGACGGCCGTCGTGAGTGCGAGCTGCGCGGTCGGCCTTGCTACACACGTGCAGCACCACATTGTCGTAGGCTGCATCGCTCTCATGACCGTGAGCATACCAGTCAGATGCCTTGTCGTGTATCTCCACGTTGCCTACCCACAGGGTGCCGCCAATGCGTATCTTCGCATTGAAGAAGTCGGGACCGGCATGGTGATTGTGCAGACCAGGGTCTATCACCTCCACCACCTCACCCTCGGTGGTGAGCAACTCGGTGGGGGGAAACAAACGGTGCTTCCAGCAGTAGTGTAGTAATTGTTCCATGGGCAGTAATA
>OMSQ01000158.1 GCA_900313805.1 uncultured Prevotella sp.
AGGGCATCGCCATGCCAGTTGCGGCGAATGCTCTCAGCTACACATGCGTTAAAACTTGGTACAGTTGACATTGCACAAATTTTCAAATTTTGTGCAAAGGTAATGAGAACCTTGCACATTTGCAAACTTTATGTGCAATATTTTATTTTTATATGTGGTTTTTATGCAAACAGTATAAAAATGCGTTTTTCCTTACTCATATCGCATGGATTTCGATGGATGGATATGGGATATGAGGAAACTCGGAGCCACGAGCACCAGCACGCTCACTGCCAGTGTGCCGATGTTGATGAGCAGTATCAGTGGCACGTTTATCTCCACTGGCACGGTGGTAACGTAATATGTGGAGGGGTTCAGATGCACCATGCCAGTGAGGTGTTGCAGCAGACACAGTCCAATGCCTATAATGTTGCCAAAGAGCATGCCACGGCCCATGATAAACACGCTGAACCACAGGAAGGTGTGGCGTATGGTGCTGTTGCGGGCACCTATGGCCTTGAGCACGCCTATCATCTGTGTGCGCTCCAGTATGATGATGAGCAGTCCGCTCACCATGGTAAATCCTGCCACTGCCACCATCAGCGCCAGTATTATCCACACATTCAGGTCGAGCAGGTCGAGCCAGGTGAAAATCTGGGGATTGCTCTTGGTGATGGTGATGCTGCTGTACAGGCCTCCATAACGGTCTTCGCGCCTGTCCACCTGCTTTCTGAAGCGTAGCTCCATCTCGTCCAACTGGTCAAACTGGTTCACGGTCACCTCTGCCACGCTCACCTGGTCTTTCTCCCAGGCGTTCAGTCGCTGCACGGTATACAGGTCGGTCATGCAGATGGCCTCGTCATACTGTTTCAGGTTGGTCTCGTATATGCCTGTTATCTGCAGACGGCGGGTGCGCACCTGCTCCCCGTCAATGAAGTAGGCGAAGAGCTTGTAGCCCACCTTCACCTTCAACTTGTTGGCGGTCAACTGCGATATCACCAGACGGTTGGTGTTGGCGCTGTCGCTCATCTCGGGCATCTCGCCGCTCTTGATATTTTCTGATATGAAGGTGCGGTCATACTCCGGACCCACGCCCTTGAACATCACGCCAAGGAAGTCGCTGTCGGTCTTGAGTATGCCCTGCCTGTTGGCCACACGCTGCACATGCTTCACTCCGTCTATGGCACCAATCTGCCGCATCAGGCTGTCGTTCACTACTATGGGATAGTTGCCGTTGTCGCGCAGTGACAGGTAGTTCATCACCTGTATGTGTGAACCGAAACCCACCACCTTGTCGCGCACGGTATGCTTGAAGCCCAACACCACACATACCGACACTATCATCACAGCCAGTCCCACGGCCACTCCTATGGTGGCAATGCGTATGGCGGGCCGGCTCACTTTCTTGCCGTCTTCGTTGTCGCCATGCAGTCGGCGGGCTATGTATAGTGGCAGGTTCATGGTCAGGGTGGGGCAGGGGGTTCTTCAGATGGTGCGTCCGGGGTACTGCTCCAGGGCTTTCTGCAACACTATGAGAGCTTGTGCCAGGTCTTTTTTCTTCAGCACGTAGGCTATACGCACTTCGTCCTTGCCGGCACCTGGGGTGGTGTAGAATCCGGCGGCAGGGGCCATCATCACGGTACTGCCCTCGTAGGTGAACTCCTCCAGGCACCAGCGGCAGAAACGCTCGGCATCGTCCACGGGCAGACGTGCCACGGTATAGAAGGCTCCCATGGGAATGGGGGAATATACTCCGGGTATGCGGTTCAGCCCGTCTATCAGACATTTCCTGCGCTCCACATACTCGTCATATACCTCGCGCAGATACTCGTCGGGGGTGTCAAGAGAGGCCTCTGCCACTATCTGTCCGATGAGAGGGGGAGAGAGACGGGCCTGACAGAACTTCATCACTGCTGCGCGAACACGTGCATTCTTGGTGATAAGTGCTCCTATGCGTATGCCGCACTCAGAATAGCGTTTCGATACCGAGTCTATCAGTATCACATGGTCTTCTATGCCTTCCAAATGGCAGGCTGAGATATAGGGCGAACCAGTGTAAATGTACTCCCTGTACACCTCATCGCTAAACAGGTACAGGTCATAGCGCTTCACCAGGTCGCGTATCTGGTTCATCTCGCGCCGTGTGTACAGATAGCCGGTGGGGTTGTTGGGGTTGCATATCATGATGGCGCGGGTGCGCTCGTTTATCAACTCCTCAAACTTCTCCACCTTGGGCAGCGAGAAACCCTCGTCTATCGTCGTGGCTATGGTGCGTATCTTGGCTCCCGCAGATATGGCAAAGGCCATATAGTTGGCGTAGGCAGGCTCGGGCACTATGATTTCGTCGCCGGGGTTCAGACATGACATGAAGGCGAAGAGCACTGCCTCACTGCCGCCCGAGGTGATGATGATATCGTCGGCACTCACTTCTATGTTGTACTTACGATAGTAGTTCACCAGTTTACGGCGGTAACTGAGCATGCCCTGCGAGGGCGAATATTCTAATATGTCGCGGTCTATGGTCTTCAGCGCATCAAGCGCCACCTGGGGCGTAGGCAGGTCGGGCTGACCTATGTTCAGGTGATACACATGCGTGCCCCGTTCCTTGGCTGCCATAGCCAACGGGGCCAACTTACGTATTGGAGATTCGGGCATCTCCATGCCGCGTATTGATATCTCTGGCATCTTTTTATCCTTTTTCGCCTGCAAAGGTAGTGCAA
>OMSQ01000131.1 GCA_900313805.1 uncultured Prevotella sp.
TACAGTCATGAATTCCGGATTGTCGAGATTGCACTTCTGCATAAGTCGGAAAGTATGAGAGTTGCCATAGTTGCTCAAATCATTGACGGTCATCAGTGCTTGTTTACGGCACTCAGTCCAGTTGTCGAGCACAAGAAGTTCGACAGTGGCTGGTCCATGTCCTTTTTGCGGTAGTACATGGCAGAATTCGTTGTTTTGATCGTCAAATTCGAGTTCTATTTCCCAGTCGCCCTGGACGTTGACCTCAACTGGTATCGAATAACTGTACTGTTCAAGGCTTTTAATTTCGAGACCTTCGGAGTCAAAATCGTAGAGATCAATACTTCTCTCCATGAAATTGGCACTGCAAGCAGATAAAGCCATTGCGAAGAGACATGTGGTAAGGATATTCATGAACATCGACTTTACCATATACTTTTTTGTTGTCATAATATTTTGTTTTAATTGTTAATACTAATTGTTTAGTTACTTTGTCGTTTATCTCTGTTGCGAAGATATTGTAGAATCGTCACCATGCAAAGCCATTTTCTGTTTTTGAGTCAGAGTATATACGCCATCCCAACCAACTTGCGCCATCTACGAAAATGGCTTTCAATTTTGGCGCAGGAGTACAATAAAAGAAATAGATAACAACGGAAAAGAGGACATGTCAGGTTTGACACATCCTCTTTAAGTCTCTTTGGATATAGATCAGAATCAGCTCAAAGCCTCAATGACTTTTATCCAGTCAGTTTCAGCCTCGAATCCGAACTTGTCATCAATTCCCACATTAAAGTACAGTTTCACCTCAAAGTTTTGGAAACTAGTCTTTCCCACTTCAGGATTCTCGTTGGCATAATCGAAACGTATTCCCTCTTCAGCGAAGCGGCTTCTGTATGCTGCCAATTGTTCATCATAGCATCCACTCCATAGAATCATGCATACGTCGTCACGACTGGTCATCAGTTGCAAGGCTTCCTTTGCATAGGGATAGTAGTCGTACGTCTCCTCCTTTTCGTAGCAGGCCTTCAGAATAGTATCGTGAATATCCACTACGACGTATATTTTCTCCCAGTTCTTTTCCTTTTTGCGTTTAAGCGCGATTTCAAAAGCTTTTACTATATCCATGGAATGAGTATAATGTTTGCAATTCAGATAGTCAGTGCGAAGATACGTTTTTTTCGACATAACAGCAAAGTAAAAAACAGCAATTTTCAAGATTTTTTCAAACATTATAACTAAATTTGCAAACAGACTTGCACTTGCTGGTTGACACAATATTATCTTTTTGATAATTGAAAAACTATAAGAAACCAATATGCAGAAACGAAGAATCATACTATCGCTGGCTACGCTTGCCATCTCCCTGCTTATTGCTAGCGGTCAGACCACCATATCTGTAACACAGTTTGGAGCCAAGGCAGACAGCCGTAAAGACGTTGTGCCTGCGCTCAACAAGGCCATTGCCTACTGCAAGGGGAAGAAGGGCTCCACCATCACCTTTCCGAAGGGCAGGTATGACTTCTATGCCCAGCCAAACTCCAATACGGGCATCAGCCTGCGTGACATGGAGGGCCTGACCATAGACGGCCAGGCCAGCGACTTCGTGTTTCATGGTGTTATGAAGGTGAGCGTGGTGAAAAACTGCAAGGATATAACCATGAAGAATTTCACAGTGGACTGGGACCGTCCCTTCATGTCGCAGGGCGAGATACGCAACGTCAGTTCACGCTATATAGACGTGTACATCGATGCCAGTCGCTACCCCTATAAAATCAGCGACGGACGGATAATCTTCACAGGCGAGGGATTTGAGTTGCCGCCGTCATCGCAATACAACAACCTCTACGACAAGGACACCCACGAAATCGTATATGACACGCGTGACGCTCCGCTGGGCAACATCTTCGAGCAGAGGGCGAAGCAGCAGAAGAACGGCATAGTGAGATTTTACGGACAGACAGCCACCACACCGGCAGCGGGCACCATTGTGGCAATACGCCACCTGCAATACTACGAATACGGTTTTGACATACAAGAATGTCGCAACATCACGCTGAGCGACATAAAGATATACCATGCGCTGAGCCATGCCATCCACGTGGAGCACACAGAGAACATCACCATCGACAATGCTGCAGCCGTATGCAACGAGCAGAAGGGTCGGATATTCAGCAGCGTCACCGACAACGCCCATTTTGTGAACTGCAAGGGACTCATCCGCATCGTCAACTGTGAGCAGAGCGGTGCCGGTGACGACTTCATCAACATTCATGGCCGTTATTTCCGTGTGTTGGAGCGTAAAGGCGACCGCACCGTGACCGTAGACTCGCGCGACGTGGGCATAGCCACCGGCGAGGAGATGTGGCCCGTGAGGAATAGCGCCTTCAGCAAGAAGGCGCCACTGACAGTGAGGCAGTGCAGACTGCTACAGTCCGTACAGGGGATGAAGCGATATGAGGTGACCTTCGCACAGGGCCTGCCGAAGGACATAGGCCAGGGCGACCTGCTGGAGAGCAAGACTTGGACTCCCGACGTGGAGATAAGCAACTGCCGCATCACGCGCCGCCACCGCGCGCGCGGCATACTGGTCACCTCGCCGGGGAAAGTGAGGATAGAGAACAACTATTTCGCCTGCGCCGGTGCTGCCATCGTAATCGAGGGCGACAGCAAGAACTGGTATGAGTCCGGTGCCGTGGAGGATGTGGTCATCTCCGCCAACACCTTCGACAACTGTTTCTCATCGGGCAACAGCAACGGATCCAACGGCAACTGGGGCAATGCCATCATCAGCATCACGCCGTCATACCAGCCCACCTCAGCACAGAGTCAGCCCTACCACCGTAACATCCAGATTACCGGCAACACATTCAAGGTGTTCGACGCACCCATCCTCTATGCCCGTGCAGTAGACGGCATCACATACGAGTACAATAAAATCATACTCACACGGCAATACCCTCAATACACCTGGCAGCGGTCGGCATTTCTCTTGGACGGCTGCAGAAACGTTCGTGTGAACAACAACATGTGGGACAAGGACTATCCCTATCATGAAGCCCGCCTGATGCACATGTCGAGGACCGACATCTCAACTAGAGA
>OMSQ01000156.1 GCA_900313805.1 uncultured Prevotella sp.
GTGGGACTGATACAACTGGAACAGGGCTATGCCGACCATGTGGACATGAGCACCGAGGAGGCGATGAAGCACTACGACCGTCATTCCGACGAGGCACTACAACTGATGCTGCGCAAGAACCACGACTACGGTGAGGCATGGCGCAGCATGCGAGTGAGCAGCTACACCGACCTGATTCTCACCAAGATACTGCGCGTGAAGGAGATAGAAGACCACCAAGGCGCGACACGTGTGAGCGAAGGAATAGCATCCAACTACTTAGATATCATCAACTACGCCGTTTTTGGCGTAATCAAACTCAGTGAGCAGGATTAAAGGCATATTGGTCAACGTGAGTCGCCTGATAGTGGCTCCAACGTTTATCTTCTCCGGCTTCGTGAAGGCCGTAGACCCGCTTGGCACGCAGTACAAGATACAGGACTATCTGCAGGCTGCGGGACTGGCTGAAGTGGTGCCCGACTGGTGCACGCTGGGGGCATCGGTGCTGCTGGCGGCCTTGGAGTTCACCCTCGGCATACTGTTGCTCTTTGCCATCCACCGACGGGTAACCTCTCGCGTCACGGTATGCTTTCTTACCGTTATGACTCTCATCACGCTGTGGCTGGCAGTAGCCAACCCCGTGACAGACTGCGGTTGTTTCGGAGATGCAATAACACTCACCAACGTACAGACGCTGCTCAAGAACGTGGTGCTACTGGCACTGTCGCTCATCATCATGCGCTGGCCGCTGAAAATGATGCGTTTCATATCACGCACCAACCAGTGGATAGTGATCAACTACACCATCCTCTTCATCCTGGGCACCAGCGTCTACTGCCTGTACACGCTGCCCATCTTCGACTTCCGCCCCTACCACATAGGTGCTGACATACGCAAGGGGATGGAGATACCTGAAGGAGAAAAGGGACCCACGTTCGACACCACCTTCATACTCGAAAAGAACGGCGAGCGCCGTGAGTTCACCCTCAACGACTATCCCGACTCTACTTGGACATTCATTGACAGTAAGACGGTGCAGACTTCGGAAGGATATGTGCCACCGATACACGACTTCAACCTGGAACGCACAGATACTGGTGAGGACATCACCGACTCGCTGCTCCAGTCGTCCTCATACGCCATGCTGCTCATCGCCCCATACCTGGAACACGCCGACGACAGCCACTTCGGAGAACTGGACCAGATATACGAGTACTGCACACAGCAGGGGTATGACTTCTATGGTGTGACAGCAAGCAACGACGATGCCATAGAGAGGTGGCGCGAACTGACAGGAGCAGAATACCCGTTCTGCCGTGCCGACGGCATCACGCTCAAGACCATCATACGCAGCAATCCGGGTCTGGTGTTGCTCCACGATGGCATTGTGATACGTAAATGGAGTCACAACCAACTGCCCGACATGAGCGCACTCAACGTGCCGCTGGAAAAGAGCGAATGGGGACAACTGCCCACCGACCAGGTGGCAGTAAAGATAGCACGCATACTAGTTTGGTTCGTGCTACCGCTGCTGTTGCTCACACTTGCCGACCGCCTATGGGCATGGACGAGATGGCTGCGAAGGAAGAAAAAAGAAGAACAGACTACAGATAAGTTAACATCAACAAAACAAGAAAAACAATGAGAAAGAAGATTGTAGCAGGCAACTGGAAAATGAACCTGAACCTGCAAGAAGGAATGGCCCTGGCCAAGGAGTTGAACGAACAGTTGACAGCCGAGAAGCCCAACTGCGATGTAGTGATTTGCACACCTTTCATCCATCTGGCAAGCATAGCACCTATGCTCAACAAGGAGGTGATAGGTCTTGGTGCTGAGAACTGCGCAGACAAGGAGAAGGGTGCCTACACCGGCGAAGTGTCGGCAGAGATGGTGAAGAGCACTGGTGCCGACTATGTGATACTGGGTCACAGCGAGCGCCGCGGTTACTATGGAGAGACTCCTGAGATACTGAAGGAGAAGGTTCTCCTGGCTCTGAAAAACGACCTGAAGGTGATCTTCTGCATCGGTGAGAGCCTGGAAGAGCGCGAACAGGGCATACAGAATGAGGTAGTGAAGAGCGAGCTCGAAGGCAGCGTGTTCAACCTCTCTGAGGAGGACTTCCGCAAGATCGTAATCGCCTACGAACCCATCTGGGCCATTGGTACAGGCAAGACCGCTACCAGCGACCAGGCTGAAGAGATACATGCCTACATACGCAGCATCATTGCAGAACGCTACGGAGAGCAGGTGGCAGACGACACCACCATCCTCTACGGCGGCAGCTGCAAGGCCAGCAATGCTCCCGAGCTCTTTGCAAAGCCCGACATCGACGGCGGACTCATCGGCGGCGCTTCTCTCAAGGCAGCCGACTTCCGCGGTATCATCGATGCATGGAAATAAGAACTACTCACAATCATAATGGTCTGCAGCACCCACGAGTGGTGCTGCCGACCTCTTTTCAAAACATACGCCTCACTCATTTTTTCAAATACGAGGAATGAAGAAACAACTTTTAATAACACTCATGGCACTCTTTGCTGTGTTTTGCGCCACGGCTCAGAATACCAACGAGCCCAAGAGTCAGGGCAACGTGAGTGTGACTCAGAGCGATGACATTAGCAAACTGGTAAACGGTCCGAAGAAACAGGAGGCCACACAGAAACAAGAGTCCACCACCCCAGCCCCCACACAGGGTGAAGGACAGCAGCATGCCACCGAGGGCGGCAGTCACGCTACGGAGAACAACAGCCATGCCACGGAGCATGAGGAGAAGAGCGA
>OMSQ01000132.1 GCA_900313805.1 uncultured Prevotella sp.
ATTTGGATTTTCCCGAGCGCGAGTACCTTCGCGAAGCAAAGGTAGTGCAAGGTGAGAGAAAAACCAAAAATATTTTGGTTTTTCCCTAAGCGGTGCCTACCTTTGCCAAAAATATTTAAACATTAAAACTACTATATACATGAAATGCTTTAAAAACAAACTAGCAGCTTGGTTTTTCGCTGCCTCTGCTTTGTGCGGCACCGCTGCGATGACGACAGCCTGCAAGTCGGCCGACGTGAATGGCAAGTCTGCCGGCAAGGTGACTAACGTGGAACTGCTGAGAACCAGTCAGAGCTGGGACGGGGTGGAACTGCCCGACTACCTGAAAGGACGACCTGAACTGGTGGCCGTACACTATGAGTTTCCTCCTGGAAAGAAACTGGGCTGGCACCACCATCCGGTGATGAACTATGGTGTGCTGGTGAAGGGAGAGCTGACTATCATCGGACAGGATGGAAAAACAAAAGTAGTACATGCAGGCGAGGCTGTGGTGGAAATGGTGAACACTATCCATCACGGAGAAAACCGTGGCAAGGAGACGGCTGTCCTCTATATGTTCTACCTCTCACAGGCAGGTATGCCTCTGGCTGTTCAGCATCCGGAGATACCTCTGGAATAACGTGGATGTGTCATCTCTGACACATCCATCGCATCTTACAATTCTCACACCGCTTCCTGTCCTCGGTGGGCTCGAAGGGCACTGAGGGGTCTAGCATTTGGCCGAGCATGGAGCGTAGACCGTCGAGAAACTCCTTGCGGTAACATTCTATGTTGGCGATAGGCTCACCACCGCATTTCAGCGTGGGGTCGTAATCGTTGCGACCTGTGTTCTGCACATACATCAGCAGGGTGCCCACTGGCAATTGTCCGGGGTTGTACTTTTTGTCCTCACTTACTATCAAGGCATAAAGCATGGTCTGAAGGAAGTAGTCGGTGTGCTTTGACGTCACATTCTTAAAGTCAAAGATCTCGGCCACTTCGCCTATGCCCTTTGGCTCTTTCCTGCCTGTCTTGTAGTCTACCACTCGCAGCATCTCGCTCTGACCGGTGCCTACCCGGTCCAGACGGTCCAGACGGCCATGCAATGTCACTGTGTGCTGCTGGCCAGTGGAGGGGATGGTCACCGACAGACGGGTTTCAATGTCTGTCTCCATCTCCAACAGATACAGTGGGGCACTTTTGCTGTCATACTCTATCTGACGCTTCACGTACTGCTCTATCACATCACGGCTGATAGACTGCAGACCGTTGTACTGCATCTTTATTGGCCGGCGTACTGGCAGTGCGCTCTTGGCTTTCTGCTCCCTGTATATGTTGCCTAAAAAGGCCTGGTCCACAGCCTCTCTTATGCGGGCCTTGTCCTTGCTCAGTTTTTCCAGCATATCACGGCTCACAGGCTGCTGCATGTTCGCATATAAAAACGGCTTGTATAGATGTTCCATCGCATCATGTATCACACTGCCGAAAAGCAGGGCGTCTACCGTGTCGCCGTCTTCTTCTCTCGGCTCATCCACTCCCACTATGTACTTGTAGTAGAAGAGCAGCGGACAGCGCATGTACTTGCCCAAAGCGGAGGGGGAGAATCGCTGACTCGACATAATCTGTATGGCTCGATCGTCTTTATTTACTGACTGGGGCTCAGATATCTCTATATGGTCCTGACTCACCAGACTCTTACGCTGTATCTCAAACGGATAGTCTACGAGCAACTGCAATAGGTAACGGCTCATCTCGCCGCTCTGACCGTTTTCTGATACTTTGCTGTACACTATGGTCACGTCGTCTGCCCTCTGAAGTATGTGGTAGAAGTAATAGGCGTAGATGTCCGACTGCCTGTCTATGGTGGTCAGACCGTAGGCCTGACGCAGCAGATGGGGGATGAATGAGGTGCTGCCGCTGTGACGAGGCATGTTGCCCTCGTTGCACGACAGGATGAGCACATGACGGAAGTCGAGGTTGCGGGTCTCCATGGGGGCCATCACCTGCATGCCCTGAACGGGCTCGCCATGGTAGGGGATGTTGGTGCTGTCAAGCAACTGCTGATATACTCTCCTGAAGGTGAGGAGGTCTATGTCTAAATCTCCCGACTGCATCAGCCCGTATATGCGGTTCAGTATCTTGTATGCCTGGTAGATGGACTCTGAACGCAGTGGGTCGGCACTCTCACGCATCGCATCGTTCTTGCCTCCTGTGGCGATCTCTTCAATCATCAGCTTCTCATACAGACGCCGACCGGCGGTACGCAATATCCGTAGCAGGTATTCTATCAGGTGTAAAGTCACCTCTCTGCCTGTACCGCCCCACTGCTCTGTGTCGGGGAAGAGCTGTGACAGACTATCCGACGGCTCTTCACCACTCACGCTCTGTAGTTGCTCTAATCGCGGGTGATAGGTGCGGGTCTGCTGCAAGGTGTCGAGCAGAATAAGGGCTTCTTCGCTCACATATTCGGTGTAGGGATGACGCAGTACACGTGTCACGGCACGCAGGCTGTACTCGCGCTTCTGACGGTTGTAACCCTCGGTGTTCATAGCTATGAGCAGGTCTATGAAGGTGCTCACGGGGGTCATGCTAAGTGGATAACCAGTGGTGATGTTCACCCCGCCACTCCCATCAGGGGTGGGGGGCAGGCAGTGTATCACGGTGGGCAACAGCTGCACGTCGCACAACACTATGGCGGCATCTCGATTGCTGGTATCAATATCGTGCTGTGACATCCACTGGGGGATGTAGCGGGCCTGGGTGTCAGCGGTGCTGCTGCTCACTATGGTTATCTTCTTGGGCTGTTTAAAGTGGTTGTAGGTGGGATGGTCTTCTGCCCACTCGTTGGGCATGGTGCCCATGTTGCGGGCTATGTGCTGACCGGCACAACGCTGGTCGGGATCCCACAGACCGCCTATCTTTTTGGGCATGTAATAGTGGTCGTAGTCCCAATAGAAATGGGCCTTGCCGCTTCGGCGCAACATGTCGAACAGACAGCGCTCGGTTCCTGTCAGCACGTTAAAGCCTACCAGCAGGTAGTGGTCAAAGGGGAAGTCAAGGTCGCCTCTCTCGCACACACGGCGCTGCAAGGCGCCCTCGTAGGCCATGCCTCGCTCGGACAGACGGCGGTTCACGTCCTCATATATCTCATACAAATGGCTCCATACCTCGATAAACTGACGCTGAATGACGTTCTCATGCTCATCGGTGAAGGTGGAAAAGAATTCCTTCAGGGCAGAACGCTGATCATCGGTCAGGTAACTCACGGTGTCCAACTCATGCAGGTCGCGCAGGTTGGTGAACAGGCTGCGGGCATCTACCAAGTGCTTGTCAATGTCGTCAAAGTCGGACAACAGCAACTGACCCCACGAGAAAAACTGGTCAAGGGTCTCCTGGCGACCGGTGCAGGCCATGTAACTCTTGTGCAACTCGCTCACCTGCAACAGAGGGTCGGCCTCTATCTGGTCGCTGTAACGGGCAAAGAGCTCGGTGATGGTGCTGTAGGCTGGACTCCACAAGGCGCTGC
>OMSQ01000207.1 GCA_900313805.1 uncultured Prevotella sp.
ACTGGACTCTGAACTACCTAAATACTTCTGGAGTGCTCGCCCCCTATTGTGGTAATGAAGGCTTCGACAGATACCTGATAAGTTCAAATCCGCAAGTGTTTGCCGTCTACGCGACTGAGAAGAACAATGGCCGCAAGAACCAATGTATGATTTTCGAGATAGCCAAGGTCACCGACACTTTCAGCGACTTTGCCGACAAGGAACTGAATGTGGCGACTACTGCTGCTCAGAGTCTGACAACCGGTCAGTGGTATGTGATGAAGAATGGCGACAACTATTTCACCGACACGCCCACGGAAAGCGGTTCCTACACCTCCACCGTGCGCCCACGCGGCATGGCTACCGACAAACGCATGTACCTGGTTCACCTTGTCAGTGCCGGCGACGGCAACTATTATGTGCAGAGCGGATATGGCAACTACCTCTTCACCCTGCCCAACGGCGGTGGTTATATCACCACCCGTGTCAGCGAGACAAAATACAGCACTGCAACCCTCATGAGTGGATGGCACTTCTACCCTGTCACTCTACAGGATCCTCTCCGGCCTACTGCATCGGAGATTTACACCCTGAAGGCAGGCGATAACCACACTGATGCCAGCAAGCAATGGATATTCGTTCCCACTGAGACAGAAGGGCAGTACTACATGTACAACGTTAGTTCCCGGGACTTTGCTATCCCCAGCGGAAGCACGGCATGGACACACAGCACCTCTGCCTCGCCTGTCATCCTGGAGTCGCAGGGCAATGGCACACACATAGCCAAGACTGTGGACGGCACACCTATAGAATACAATGACGGCAACGGCAACATCCTGAATATTGTAAAAGTGGACGACATAACTGAACAGATAACCACCCAACTGAATAATGCCCTGAACCTGCTGCTGAGCCATCAGACCAAGATAACAAAAATGGCCAGCATAACTGACGGATGGTACGCCATCAGGATACATTCCGACAGCAGCCACCCGACATACGATGGCAACTTCCTCTATACACTTGTAGATGAATACAATACCGGGGACCCCTACACCTACCCGATAGCACATCAGGGCTCTTTCAAGAGAGATCCTGCCCGTGATGAGGCAGTCTATTATTTCCGTCTGTGGCCTTTGGTCAGGAATGGCAACACCTACTACCACTGGCAACTGCCAAATGGCAAATATATAGTCAACTACCTGAACTACTATCCTATATCTTATACGTTCGACCCTTCTGACTTCATCTTAGTGCAGGACGGCACCGACGACACTTTCAATTTCCGCAGCTCCGACTTCCTCGTACAGGCCAAAGAGCACTATGTAGGCAGGACGGCACGTAAGTTTATCGCAAGCACCACAAAACTGGACATTCATGCAGTGGACCTGACCGCCGTGGGACTCGTAGCGTGGCAGGTGCTCTTCAATGATGGTGCCGACAACACGAAGCTCCACTGCACACGCTCCGATGTTCACGGTCTGACAGACGTCTACAACCACGGCTATTTCTTCCTGCCCACGGGAGTGACTCCTTCATCCAGCGATTTTACCATGGACGGGATGTATGGCAATCCTGTCATCAACGAGGATGCGAAGACCATCAGCGTGATTTACGCTCCCAACCAGTGTTTCACGGCAGATGATGTCACCGTAGTGCAAGGCAGTCGCACCACTGGCAAGGGCAACACCCGCCAGGCGCTGTTGCGTATCAAAATCAACCCGCAGGCACCGTTCTATCCCGACCACTTCAACATATCGCTTACAAACGCCGCGCAACTGACGCAAGTGCAGGCTTACATGACGAACACAGAACAGTTGCATGCCGCAGGCGCCTCTCCCGTCCTTTTGGGCACACAGTCGACCATTGCCGACGGCGATGTAAGCATCGATGTGTCAGGAAACCACTTGATATCGACAGGCGGAAATACCTACCTGTGGATTACAGCCGACATAAAGAGCACAGCTGGTGAATCCAACATAGTAGACGCCGCAGTCATCTCTATCGATTACCACAACGTGAGGGTTAACGAAGTCCGTTGTGATGTATCTGCCAAGGGTAATCCCGCTGGCGATATGCGTATATTCCTCAGACAAGCCTATACGTGGGTGTCGAGCACCGGTCTGGGACTCTACTACCGCAACCCTGCGCTCATGCGCACCACAGACGGCATCATCGCTGTGGGTGAGTACCGCTACGACAATCCGCTGGCTCTGGGCAAGTCGGATGACGGCAGCGACAACGGCCATCTCATGGATATCGTGATGCTGAAGAGTACCGACAACGGAACGACGTGGGGCTCTCCTGTCACCATCGCAGCCGGCACCCCCGGTTCGGCATCCACCGCACCTACCGGCTACGGCAATCCCGCCCTGGTTCGCTGCAGCGACGGAAAGCTTATCTGTCTGATGGCAGCCGGCTCGAACAGCTATGACAGCAGCACAGGACTGAAGAACATAGCCTGCAGCTACAGCACGGACAATGGTGCCACATGGTCGACGCCTGCAAACATCTTCAACAGCATAGTCTGGAACGGACTGACAGTACATTCAGCATACGTTCCTTCAGGCAAGGGTGTGACCTTCCCCAACGGACGTATCGCCTTTGTGCTCAGCGGAAAGGCCAACGCTAATGCCACCACCAACGAATACATCCTGTATTCTGACGATGATGGCGCGAACTGGAGCATAGCTTCATCAACATCTGTCTTCGGCATCGGCAACGACGGAAAACTTGAGGTGATGAATGACAATGTGCTCCTGGCTTCAATCCGTCGCGGCGTGGAGACCGCACAGAATGGACGTGGCTATAACAAAACCACAGGCGATGCCTCTGACGATGGTATCGGCACGTGGGGCACCAGTAGCAACTGGGGTGATAACCTCAACAGTTATGGTTGCAACAATGATATCTTCTACTTTGGACGTTCAACCGAAGGAAGCGGCATACGCGACGCCATCCTGCACACCGTGATAAAAAAATATGAATCAGAACGCTTCAAAGACCTCCGCATCTTCGTCAGTTTCGACCAGTCCTCCACCTGGAAGGAGATGTTCACCATCCAGACTGCCAATGCCGCTGCCAGCAGCATGCAGAAACTCGCTGATGGCAACCTGGCTCTGATCTTTGAGGACGGCAGCATCGGCAATGACGAGGATGCCGGCTGCTATGCAGTTAACTGTGTTGTCATAAGCAAGGAGCAGATAGAGGCGCGACTGGAAGATTTGTATACAGCAAAAGTAATCACGTTCGGAGAGACCGGCTCAGGACCTGATGTAAACTGGGGTGAAGGTACAGATAACTGGAAAAAGAGTTTCACTACAAAGATCACGAAAGGTGTAGCCGGTGTTGTAGTTTCCACCGAGCATTATGCATTCAACCGCGAAAGCGATAAAGTCCAGCGAGTGCTTTGTATACGTCCTTCGGCAGCCAACACTCAGGATGTCATAACCATCACAGCTCCCGACGGTTACATCATTAAGAGTTACACAATTACAGGTTATACCAAAAACTCAAACATCACTTACACACTGGCCAACGACAATGGTTCGGTGGTTCTGAACGATGTCAACCAGAGGAGCACCTTGTCGGACGACAACATCTATTATAAAACCACCTCCTTCACATTTCAAAGCACTGGCGGAAATGGAAACTATGCCAACTTTACCAATTTCATTGTGGTGCTGGCCAAGGAATACACAGTCAACATGCATAGTGTGGGAGGAAAGTCGTACTCTACACTCTACGTGCCTTTCGACCTCTACCAGACGGATGCCAACACCAAGGCTTATTACATCACCACTGTCACAGGCAGCGGAAACGTACTGCTGACGGAAACGCCCGACGGTGGCCGCACCATACCGCACCATACCGCAGTAACGCTCATCAACAGCGCCGACTTGCCAACTTCGACGTTCGCAGTGATAGGCAACCAGGCAGAAGTGGTTGATGAGGGTGATAATATGCTGAAAGGCATTTTGGTGGACACTCCGATAGACTTCGGCACAGGAACACCTTACTACTCGCTGGGCAAGAAAAACGGGAAGGCCGGTTTCTATAAGTCAATCATAGGAGTTCAGACCCTCGGTGCAAACAGGGCTTACCTCCAGACGGATGTGGAGCCTGTTTCTAACAGCAACGGCTTCCCCTTCACGTTGGATGACTCTGAAGGCACCCTCACCAGCATCTCTATGGAGCCTGCA
>OMSQ01000133.1 GCA_900313805.1 uncultured Prevotella sp.
ACATTCACGGTCATCTTAGAGTCCTGTGCAGAGACTGTGAGCATGCTCATCACAGTCACCAGCAGTAGCATCATTTTTTTCATAGTGGTCGTTATTTATTGATAGATTTATGATTGAGCGATTCGAAGTATCGGCGTTTCACGTCGGCCTCTATCTCAGAGAGGGGCCTGCCCGGTATGGTGAGACTCTTGACGAACACGCAGAGCACAAACACCACCACGGTGATGCCGATGGATGCTATCCAGCGCAGCAGTTCATGCTCTATGGGTATGTAACTGATACTCACGATGCCAGCCACCACTGGTATGGCAAAGAGCAGCCAGTCGGCTCCAGTCTTCATCTTGTAGTGTCCTACCGCCTCGCGGTACTCTGCGTCCTTGTCAAGCAGGTGCTGGCGGTGGCGCTGCCACAGCAGTTCACGATCATTATCATTCGTCATAGGCACAATCCAAACTACTTCAAGTTGCAAAATTAAGAAATAATTTGAGAAACGTGTGGGAGTATGAGTTTTTTTTCAAATTTTTTCCGATATAGACGGTATCAGACAGTCAGAGTATCAGTTGTCTGGCAAACTCCCATACCACGATACTCACCGTATTTGCCACGTTTAGCGAGTGCTTGGTGCCCAGTTGTGGTATCTCTATGCAGCCGTCACTCTCGTCCACCACCTCCTGTGCCACGCCGTGCACCTCATTGCCGAACACCACGGCATAGCGTCGACCTGGCTCCACATTGAGCGACTGCAGCATGGTGGAGCCTTCCACCTGTTCCACGCTGTACACCACCACGCCCTCGTCCTTGAGAGCCCTTACCGCCTCGAGTGCAGAACTGTAGTGCTGCCATGCCACGGCATCCTCGCCTCCGAGCGCCGTCTTGTGTATCTCGGGATGTGGCGGACAGGCAGTGATGCCGCAGAGGCACACTTTCTCCACGCGGAAAGTATCCGACGTGCGGAACACCGCCCCCACATTATACAGCGAGCGCACATTGTCGAGCACGACCGTGAGGGGCAGTTTCTCTGCCTTTTGAAACTCCTCTACCGAGAGTCTCTGCATCTCTATAGTACGTAGTTTTCGCATGATTATTTATAAAACAATCAGAGAGCTGCTGCAACCTTGCGAATCTTTTCTAATCGTTTCATGAACGATTTGTCTTGCTTCACCCGCTGTAAATTATATTGAGTTTGCAATCCTATCCATATATTTGCATCGGTTTGAAGGACAGCCTCTAAAAGCAAAGCATATTCCGTAGTGACGGGTCGTTTCCCATTTAGTATCTCATTGAACACAGAATAAGAGACACCCATCTGTTTAGCCAATTCTTTTTGAGTTAATCCCCTAGCAATAATCTCATCTTTTATCATCTCACCCGGGTGAATCAACTCCGATGAAATCATATTATTGGCTATTTTGTCTGCTGATATATCTTTAATTTTTACACAATTCCTCATTGAAAGTAACAACCATCCTACAAACTAACTTTGGTGCAAAGGTAATCAAAAAAAAACAAAATTCGCAAATAGTCGAATTGTTTTTTTACATTTGTGCGATGCCGAATGAGGTGCTGACGAAGGTTGGTGCGGAGTCGATAGAGAACGACTGTGGTGTGGCCTTGGGAGTGGGTGCCAGCGGGTCGGTATAGATACGGTCCCAGTTTTCGAGCAGTTCACGGTTTTTCTTCCTCGCCTTGGCATTGAGCGGTTTCTTTCGGAAGATGTCGAAGAAATCGAAAGAGAACATCCCGGCAGGCGGAGAGTAAGCCGCCCGGTCGCTGGTGCTGCGTTTCACCATGCTCTTGATGCCGCGGCGGTCCACGCCCCACACCGTCACGTCGCCCAGCGTGTTGCACTTTGGCAGCAGGTAGAGTGTGTCGTTCAACTCCCAGCGCTCCACCACCCTGCTGAGGTATCTGGGATGAGTCACCGTGGCACTCTCAAACGTAGAGTCGGGCAGCCAGCGTCCGCGATAGTCAGTGACGCACTGTTTCCCCGTATTCAGATGCACCTTCACGTCGCGCACCGGCACCCCCGTCTCTATGTCGCACACCACGAACATGGTTTTGTGCGCCACAGAGTCGGCTGTCGTCTGCGCCACAGTCTCCAGGGCTGCTATCGACGTGAGTATCAGGGCCATCAATCTCATCATGCTGACAAAGATACGTGCAAAATGGCATAACGCCGTCAACCGCCCCTCACATTTACGATAATAAAATGTTTTTTTACAGTTGTTTAGATTATTATATCACCACGGAGTCACTGAGCACACAGAGAACCTGTTCAGGCGGATATGTTATCCGCCTGCATTATGTTACGGATATGTTATCCGCCTGCATTATGTTACGGATATGCTATCCGTTGAAACAAGGTCTTGACATCTTTTTTTGAGGATTACAAATCCTCATACTTAATGCGTCAGGATTGCAAATCCTGACGAACAGGAATTACTCTGCTGCTCACTTCATCACACTTCCCCCGCGCCCCTTCTATCTTAGAAGGGGAGACTGGTTAACCTCTGTGTGCTCTGTGACTCGGTGGTGAAATTCATGGGGAAATAATTTGGAGGGTTCGGTAAAAAATGATATTTTTGTGGCGTAAATTAGTTGTTAACCACAAAAAGGACGAGATATGAACATCAAGAACAAATTGATTGGGGCTGCCGTGGCAATAGTGGGTGCCCTGGGGTTCGTATCGTGCGGCGGCACTACGCAAAATGCTGTGACTACTTACGAGGTTGTGACCGACGACGGCAGGGTGATAACCGTGTCGAAAGAGGAGTATGACCAGTTAATGAAAGAACGCCAGTTCCGCGAGGAACGCGAAAGGGCCAAGCGTGCTCAGGAAGAGGCTGAACGCAGAAGACGCGAGAACAACCCGCCGGCACTGGTCTACGGCCCGCCACCAACATTCTAAGCGATGCTGTCGCTACGACAAAAGATTGCACTGGAACTGGAACGCCACGTGCAAGACGACCTGATACGGAAGCATCCCCTGAGGCAACTGTTTTGGGAGAGCACGCTGCGCTGCAACGTGCACTGTCGTCATTGTGGCAGCGACTGCAGGAGCGATGCCCTTCAGCCCGACATGCCGAGGGAGGATTTCCTGCGTGTGCTGGACAACATAGCCGAGCATACCGACCCCCACAAGGTGTTCGTCATCATCAGCGGCGGTGAGCCACTGGTGCGCGACGACCTGGAGATATGCGGTCAGGAGATAAAGAAGCGCGGGTATCCGTGGGGCATGGTGACCAACGCCCTGGCACTGACGAAGGAACGCCTGGAGGCACTGACGAAAGCCGGTCTGCGATCGCTCACGGTGAGCATAGACGGCATGGAGAGCAACCACAACTGGCTGCGCGGACACAAGGGCAGTTTCACACGCTGTGCCGCCGCCCTCGACCTGATGGCAGCACAAGACAAGGTGAGATATGACGTGGTGACATGCGTGAACCAGCGCAACTACAGTGAACTGGCGGAGATGAAGGCGTTCCTCATCAGCAAGAAAGTGCCAGGGTGGCGACTGTTCACCATCTTCCCCGTGGGACGGGCAGCCACGAACCCCGAACTGCAGATATCCCCGGACCAGATGCGGGGCATGATGCGGTTCATACGCGACAACCGCCGCGAGGGACTGCTGCCCACCAGTTACGCCTGCGAGGGGTTCCTCGGCGAATGGGAGGGCAAGGTGCGCGACCATCTCTATTTCTGCCAAGCAGGCGTGATGGCGGCATCGGTACTTATCGATGGCAGCATATCGGCCTGTGGCAGCATCCGCGCCGACTATCATCAGGGCAACATCTACAAAGACGATTTCTGGCAGGTGTGGCAGGAGCGTTTCCAGCCCTACCGCGACCGCGAATGGATGCGGAAGGACGAGTGTGCCGACTGCCGCTATTTCAAGTATTGTCGCGGCAATGGCATGCACCTGCGCGATGGTGAGGGGCGGCTGTTGCTATGCAATTACAAGAAGCTGAAGGGGCACTAGAACGGCTCCCAGCCGTTGATGATCTGCTTGAGGTTGGAGACGGCACTGGTGTAGTTGGCGGGGTATTCCATGCGCATGGTGTACCACACATCACCCCTCAGGATAGCCTTCTCACGGTATTTCAGACCTTCATCCGTGGTGCCCGACTGCGCAAACCAGTTGTCGCCCATCATGCGCTCGTATGCTCCACTGTCGCGCCGCTTCATCTCAGACTTGACATTGGTATCAAGCGCATTGTACGAGGCATAGACGCGGAGTGTGAGCTTATGATAGTAGAAAGCACAACCGTCGCCGTTTTCCGACTCCGGACCAGGTGCCATGAAGTTGGGCACGTTGGCGGAGAAGCCGAAGCGTGAGTTGTCATACGATGAATACTCGAAGTGGTCGAGACGCTTCTTCACGTCAGCCACCTCATCACTCATAGAGGAAGTGTCGTCACTCCCTACCCCACCGTTGTCATCCACATCTATTTCATCACCCACCTGACCACCACTGGTGGAGGTGCTGTCCTCGTCAATCACCAGGTCGGTGTCGCCGCCCTTTACGGCAGTGCTGTCGACTGCTGCAGCAGCGGGGGTCTCGGAAGAGCCTTTGTCCTTGTTGAGCAGGATGATGGCTAGTGCCACGCCGCCACCCACGAGGAGCACGCCGGCGATGAT
>OMSQ01000134.1 GCA_900313805.1 uncultured Prevotella sp.
ATCTGCGTATATCATGTGAAGACATGGAGCGCAGAGCGCCATGAGCAGTTGCGCGACAGTGTGCTTGGCAGAGAGATAATCGGCGAGTGCGACAGCATGCATTTATGCAGTGTACGCGGCACGGCGAGAGTGGAGCGACAGATAAGGCACGGCGCAGAAGAGTACACAGTGCGCGGCCTGTGGGAGATGCATGGCGATGCTATGGGCGGTCCATACGTGGACCGTGTACTACCCGACGGTAGCGGCGGAGCGTGGGTGGCAGAAGCCTTCCTCTTCGCCCCTGGAGAATTGAAGCGCAACGCCCTGCGACAGTTAGAGGCCTCATTACATACGATGAAAAAACAAACAAAAGACAAGATATGAACGAAAACAGACAGATACGCGTGGCCATCACCCACGGCGACACCAACGGAACAGGATATGAGCAGATATTCAAGGCCTTTGCCGAGCCAGAGGCCTTAGAACTCTGCACCCCCGTGATATACGGATCACCTAAGATTGCGTCATACCACCGCAAGGCCCTGAACCTACAGGCCCAGTTTACCATCATCAACAGCCCAGACGAGATACATGACGGCAAAATCAACATGCTGCCCGTAGTGGATGAAGAAGTGAAGGTAGACCTAGGTGCGAGCAACCAGGACTCAGTGAGAGCTGCACAGAAAGCCCTTGACCGTGCCATAGCCGACATGGGCAGTGGAGCCTACGATGCCCTGGTGACCATGCCATTCGACCTCTCCCAATTATCGGGCAGCGATAGTCAGAGTTCCTACATAGCCAGGAAGTTGGGCATCAGCGGGGCGGAATTGGAGATTTACCAGAATGGCGGTCTTCATGTAGCAGTAGCCACCCCGAAGGTGCCATTGAACAGCACCGCCGAGTATCTCACCCCCGAGCGTCTGACCATGAAGATACAGAAGTTGTCGGCCAGTCTCCGCAGAGATTTCAATATCTCCACCCCCCGCATAGCAGTGTTGTCATACAACCCTGAGCCCGACAAGGAGGAGCGTGACATCATAGAGCCTGTGATAGAGTCTTTGCGTGAAGAGCATCTGTGGGTGTTTGGTCCATTTGCTGCCGACCGTTTCTTTGCCGAGGGCGAATACACATCGTTTGACGGCATTCTGGCCATGTATCACGATCAGGGCAAGATAGCCTTCAGTCTGCTGAGCGAGCCACACGGAGTGAATCTGGCCACCGGTCTTCCTACAGTTGTTGTCATGCCCTCCATGGAGGCGTGCGAGATGCAGAGCGGCAATGCCGATGAGCAGTTGCTTCGCCGTGCCATCTACGCCGCCATTGACGCCACCCGCAACCGAGAGCGCTACGACGAGCCTTACGCCAGTCCGCTGCCCAAGTTGTATCACGAGAAGCGTGATGACAGCGAAAAGGTGCGTTTTGCCACCCCCAAGAAGCGCGAGAACGCGGAGAAGACAGAGAAGGTGGAAAAGGCAGAGAAGACAGAGAAGCCTGGTAGTACAGAGAAGCAATAAAGCACATGAAGAACAAGTACCAGAACGGTTTTTTGATATTCGGCCTTGTAGTCCTGGTCCTGATGGTGCTTCAGTTGGACTTCAATGAAGTGTGGGAAGGCGTGCGCCATGCCGGTTATTGGTTTTTCGGTGTGGTGATACTCTGGGCCTTTCTCTACATCTTCAACACCTTTACCTGGTGGATAATCATCCGCAGCGGCAGGGAGAAAGGCAGCGATGAGCACATCAATTTCCTGTGGCTGTACAAAATCACCGTATCTGGTTTTGCCCTCAACTACGCCACGCCAGGCGGACTGATGGGTGGCGAGCCCTATCGCATCATGTCATTGTCGCCGAAGATAGGTACCGAGCGTGCCTCGTCGTCGGTAATACTCTTTGCGATGACCCACATCTTCAGTCATTTCTGGTTTTGGTTAGTGAGCATCATCTTGTTTATCATATTCAAGCCGATAGATGTTGGCATGGGCATACTGTTGTCGTGTGCCGGTGCCTTCTGTCTGTTGGGTTTGTGGTTTTTCATAGTAGGCTACCGCAAGGGTCTGGCCCTTCGTGCCATGCGTCTGTTGGGCAAGATACCCTTTGTGAAGAAGTGGGCAGTGCCGTTCATAGAGAACCATCGCGAACAGTTGGACAAGATAGACAGCCAGATAGCATCACTTCACAGTCAGAGTCCCCGCACCTTTGTCACCGCGGTACTGAGTGAGTTGAGTTGTCGTATCTGCAGTGCCATGGAGATATGGTTCTGCCTTCGCGTGCTCAACCCCGAAGTGAACTACATAGACTGCATATTGATATTAGCCTTCACCTCACTCTTTGCCAACCTGTTATTTTTCATCCCCTTGCAGTTGGGAGGCAGAGAGGGCGGATTCCTGATGTCGGCCCGTGGTTTGAAGATGACAGCCTCGGAGGGCGTGTTTGTTGCCCTTTTAGTTCGTCTGCGTGAGATAATTTGGACCGCCATCGGCCTTTTGCTGATAAAGATTGAGAAGAAGAGAGAGCAGGATTGAAAAAAGACTGCCATTTTTTCAGTTGTTTGAAAAAAAACATGTAATTTTGTCAGCCGTATGATGGACACGAGTAAACTCAGACAACTGAAAAGCGCTTATCACATAGTAGGCGACTGTGATGCGCTGAATCTGGCCCTTGACAGAGCAGTTCAGGTGGCCCGCACCGACCTCTCCGTACTCATAGTAGGTGAGAGCGGCGTGGGCAAGGAAGTAATCCCCCGTATCATCCACGACCATTCCCCACGCAAGCATGGCAAGTATTTCGCCATCAACTGCGGCAGCATCCCCGAGGGCACCATAGACAGCGAGCTTTTCGGTCACGAGAAGGGTTCGTACACCGGTGCCATAGGTGAGAGCGAAGGTTATTTCGGTACGGCCAATGGCGGCACCATTTTCCTGGACGAGGTGGGTGAGTTGCCTTTAGCCACCCAGGCCCGTCTGTTGCGTGTGTTGGAGAATGGCGAATACATCCGCGTGGGTGGTCAGACCGTGTTGAAGACCGATGTGCGCATTGTTGCAGCCACCAATGTGAACATGCACAAGGCCATCACCGAAGGTCGTTTTCGCAGCGACCTGTACTATCGTTTGAACGGAGTGCCCATAGAGATGCCCCCGTTGCGCGAGCGCGGCAATGACATCATCCGTCTGTTTCAGTTGTTCGCCCTTCAGATGGTGGAGCGTTATCACATCCCCCACATTACCCTGAGCGAGGAGGCCAAGCAGGTGCTGTTGCACTACAAGTGGCCTGGCAACGTGCGTGAGTTGAAGAACATCACCGAGCAGATAGCCATCATGAGTGATGAGCGTGTGTTGAGTGCCGCCACCATTCGCCAGTACATCCCCGAGGACCGTCAGAGTACCGAGCTGGTGCCATTGAACAGCAATCATGGTCCTCACAGTTACGAGAGCGAGCGTGAGATGCTGTTGAAGGTACTGTACGAGTTGCGTACCAACGTTGGCGACCTTCGCAGGGAGCTGAATGGTCTGCGCAAGCAGATAGACGACAGTGCCCAGTTGCACCTGGCAGCCTCGAACCGTTCAGCCCTCTACCCCACCCATCAGGACACCCCTGCCTCTTCGTCAGACGCAGACAAGCTGTTGGCCGACATGCCAGGAGTGGAAGATGCCGAGGCCGAGGAGTTGGATGAGCCGGAGAGTCTGAACCTGAGCAATCTTGGTCGTCAGATGATAGAGAAGGCCCTGGAGCGCAATGGCGGCAACCGTAAGAAGGCCGCGAGTGAGTTGGGTATCAGCGACCGCACCCTGTATCGCCGTTTGAAGCAGTACGGCATGACCCTGCTGCTATTGTTAATGATGATAGTGCCACAGAGTTGCGTGCCTGCCTATAAGTTTAATGGTGCGAGCATAGACTACACCAAGACGAAGACCATTCAGATATCCGATTTTCCCATCCGGGCCACATACGTTTGGTCGCCGATGATGTCGATATTCAACAATGAGTTGAAAGACCGTTTTGCCGCCCAGACCCGTCTGGAGCAAGTGCGTAAGAACGGCGACTTGAGCATAGACGGAGAGATAACCCAGTACAACCAGCGCAACAAGAGTGTGTCGAGTGAGGGTTATTCAGAGCAGACCGAGTTGTCGATGACCGTACATGTGCGATTCACCAACAACGTGAACCATCAGGAGGACTTTGAGCGCGACTTCACCGCCACCTCGAGTTACTCCACCACCGTATCGCTCAACAGCGTGCAGGAGGGATTGGTGACCGACATGGTGAAAGAGATAGTAGACCAGATATTCAATGCCACAGTTGCCAACTGGTAAAGAAAGGAGACCAGACATGCGTTTATCCCATCTCATTCACCATCCCGAAGACATGAACAAGGAGACCCTCTATGAGTTGCGCACCTTGTTAGCCCAGTATCCCTATCACCAAGCTGCTCGTCTGCTCCTTCTGAAGAACCTGTACCTGCTACACGACAGTTCCTTTGACGACGAGTTGCGTGCCGCCGCCATCCACATCACCGACCGTGAGCGTCTGTTTGAGATGGTGGAGTCGGTGCATCACCGTTGGAAAGACGCTCCCAAGCATATAGAAGCAGTCAAGGAAGAGCGGAAGAAGCAGTCGGGCGTGAAACCGTCGGCGAAGCGAGTGCCCAACAGTGCCGATGCCACCATAGACTATGTGGCATACCTGTTGGAAAGCGGTGCAGGCGACGAGCAGGATGTTCCCGCCATGGCCGGTCAGGAGTTGATAGACCAGTTTATCAGCCAGAGCGACAGCAAGCCCACCCTGAAAGACGAGCCCGAGTACACCCCTCAGATAGCCGCTAAGAGCGAGGACAAGAGTGGCGATGGCGGTTATTTCACCGAGACCTTGGCCAAGATATACATAAAACAGGGTAGATATTCAAAAGCTTTAGAAATAATTAAGCGATTAAATTTGAATTATCCAAAAAAAAGTGTTTACTTTGCAGACCAAATCCGTTTTTTGGAACGTTTGATAACAATAAACAACAATAAATAGACAGTAAAATGTACACATTTTTCGTTATTCTCATCGTCATTGCGGCGCTTCTTATGATATTCATAGTGTTGATACAGGAGAGCAAGGGTGGAGGTTTGTCGTCCAACGTATCTAGTGCGAACCAGATGCTTGGTGTGCGCAAGACCACCGACTTTGTAGAGAAGGCCACTTGGGGTTTGGCAATAGCCATGGTAGTACTGAGTGTATTCTGCGCTTCCGTTGCTCCCACTGCCAGCAGTGTGAAGAGTGCCGTTAAGACTACTGAGAATCCTCTGGCCAATCCTGCCACCCAGCAGAACTTCGGTGCCAGTCAGCAAGCCGCTCCTGCTGCCCAGGGTGCTCCCGCTGCTCAGGGTGCTGCTCCTGCTGCTCCTGCTCAGGCTCCAGCTGCACCTAAGGCTCCCCAGAACTGATGAGAGAGGAGTGTCGGATGCGTTTGTGGTGTGAAGAGGAATTGTCATGATTATTCGCACTGCTACGACTTCTGATGCTCAGGCATTACTGGCCATCTATGCGCCCTACATAGAGCATACGGCCATTACATTCGAATATGATGTACCTACGGTAGAGGCCTTTGCCCACCGTATAGAGGAGGTATTGCACTACTATCCTTGGCTTATAGCCGAGGATGGTGGTGTTGTTTTAGGCTATGCCTACGCCCATCGTTTCCACGAGCGTGCCGCCTGTCGCTGGTCAGCCGAGAGCAGTATATACCTGAGTCAGAGTAGTCGTGGTCGTGGCATAGGTCACGCCTTGCAGCAGGCATTAGAGCGTGAGTTGGTGGAGCGTGGCATAAAGAACTTGTATGTTAGCATAGCCTACACTGACGAGACCGATGAGCATCTGCCCGTCGGCAGCATCCCTTTCCACGAGCATGAAGGTTTCAAGAAGGTGGCACATTTCCACAAATGCGGTGTAAAATTCGGCCGTTGGTACGACCTGATATGGATGGAAAAGATGCTTGGAGAGCATGAATATAGACGCCGACAGACCAGAGTAGGCTAAGACCCTAATAGGATAAACAAAACAGTTAATGGCAGGCCATCTGGCTTGCCATTAACTGTTAGATAGAGGACTCTACTCTCAGTCATCGTATCCCATAAACTCGCCCTGAGGGTAGAACTTCAGTTCCATGCCGTTTGAGAGTTCTACGTCATAGCCGTAGCGTTCCTTGTCTATCTTTATTACTGCTGCGCCATTGCAGTTGGACATCACAAATTGCCGTATGGCAGCGGGAACTATGCTGGCTGGTACAGGTGCTGCGTGGCAGTCCACCTTGTCGAAGGTGCCATTGTTGTCGAAGTCGATCTCCGTGCCGTCGTTGAGGCTCACCTCATACTTGGTTTTCATGAACTCTGTGTCCTTTTCCGCATAGACGATGGTGCGGCCGGGGAAGTTCTGCTGAACGAAGGACTTGGCTGCAGCTGGCAGCTGAGCAGCCGGTATGGGCATATCGTGAGCGTTACATACTGTGTTGGCGGTGAAGAGGCAAACAAGTGCTGCGAAGAATAATTTTGTACGTTTCATAGTTGTGAAATTTTTAATTGTTAATATTTTGTTTTTTTGTTCTTTCTGTCTCTGGTTTTTTCCTTTCGACATTGCAAAGATACACCCATGTTCAGGTGCGAAACAAGAAAATAGTCATTATCCTTCTGAAGTTGCTGCGCCAACCGCCTGCAATTGCGACACCTGCGAAAACGAGGTATAAATCTGTCGCATCCACATCTTTATTCGACCGAATCCGTGCATATATTGAAAAACTTTTGTACTTTTGCCACTACATATTCATGTTATGCGGCTTGTCAGCCAAATACGTGGCTTGTTTGTTCACAAATCCTAATTATCAGCCAGAAGGCTCACTATAACAATACAGAAGTGATTAGAAAAATATGACGGAGATACATAAACAATATCGATTAACTTCCATGGAAGAACCTTCTGATGAGATGTTACAGGCTCTCATGGAGGATATTGGAATTGCAGCACGAGAATCGAGTGGAAAGGCAGAGGCTGAAAAGAAAAGACGCATGTCAGAGGTTGCTCATGTAATTGCTGTCCGGCGTTCTCAACGTAAACGTATGTGTAATGACTAAACGTCAGCCAACGCTCTGCGTGGTTGCAACCTAATAGATGCCGAACTCGACAATGAGATTGCTGAGAAGCGAGACAGACTTGATGCAGAGAATGGCAATGCCATCAAATCAGGTGTCGCCAATC
>OMSQ01000196.1 GCA_900313805.1 uncultured Prevotella sp.
GTGCGCGACTCGCAGGCTGAACGCTTCTCTGCGCTCCTTCATTCGGCTTTCCCAAATGCCTTGCTGGGCGTGGCAAGCGACCTGCTGGCAGCGGCAAGGGCACTTTTCGGCAGTTCGCCGGGCATCGCATGTATACTTGGCACAGGCAGCAATAGCGGACTGTATGATGGGAAGACTATCACGGCCAACGTGCCGCCGCTTGGTTACATACTCGGAGATGAAGGCAGTGGGGCCGTGCTTGGCAAACGCTTCATCGGTGCACTGTTCAAGGGCATGCTGCCCGAGAACCTGAAGGAGGAATACCTGAGCGATACAGGACAAGAACTGGCCGATGTGATTGACAAGGTGTACCGACAGCCTATGCCCAACCGCTATCTGGCGGCAGCAGCCAAGTTTATAAAGCATCACCTCGACTGCGAACCGCTGCGTCTGCTCGTCGTAGACCACTTCCGTGAGTTCTTCCGCCGTAATACAGCACTCTACCAGCGACCAGACCTGCCTCTAGGGGCCGTGGGAGGCATAGCATGCCACTTCCAGGACCTACTCGCCGAGGCTGCTGCACTCGAAGGCGCCACCATAACGAAGGTCATGGAACACCCCATTGAGCCACTGGCCACATTCCACCAACACTATCCTCAAACACTATAGTCATGAAACAACTTCTAACTCTTGCCGTTATTGCCATGGCCTTCGTGGCCTGTCAGGGTGGCAAAGGCACAGGAACAATGAGTACAGCAGATTCGCTCAGACTTGATTCTATCATGCGCGACTCACTGCGTCAGGACTCCATCCTACGCGATTCGCTCAGCCGGCACCAAGGACCTGCCGACTCGTTGCATACCGATGCCTTTATCTCACGTCGTGTCACCGATATCTACACACGCCTGCTGAAAGATACCACCAACCAAGGCACACAGTTCATGTCGCCATCCTTCCGCTCACTCTACAACCAGGTCATCAAGATGGACAGTAAGAGCGATGAGAAGACGGAGATAGGATTCTTCGACGGACGGCACTTCTGGAGCCAGACCGATGGCAAGAACTCCGTGGGACAACTGGAGCAGGTGACAGTGCAGCGAGTGGATACCACTTCGGCTGTGGTCAATGTGCGCATGACGTACTCGCAGGTACAACTGCGCATGGCTTTTGATGGCAATACGTGGTTCGTCGACGACCTGGACCAGTACCGCGCATCCATGACCGACTACCTCGAGTCGGGCGGTTGGCATTAACAAAGCAGACAGTACACAATATTTATCCTTCGCCAGCGTTTAATATATGATGAAGACGAAGTGGATATTTATGCTGATGATAGGCATGCTCGCCATGGCATGCACTGACGATGACGACTTCTCCATGTCGCCGTCGCATACTCTCACGTTCTCTACCGACGAGGTGCATCTGGGCACCGTGTTCTCTGCCGTGCCCACTGCCACACAGTCGTTCTGGGTGTACAACCGCTCTGGATATAGCCTCCGCTGCCGCAACATACAGTTGCAAAACGGCAACCAGACAGGTTTCAGGGTGAATGTAGACGGCTCGTATCTCAGTCCCACATCTGGGTTTCAGGTGAGTGACGTGGAGATACGCAAGGGCGACAGCATACGGGTGTTCGTGGAGCTCACCTCGCCACTCAATCACCAGACAGAACCAATACCGCTGACTGACAACCTGCTCTTCAACCTGGAGAGTGGGGTGCAGCAAATCATGCCGCTGGGAGCTGACACGTGGGACGCCGCACAGGTGACCGACTGGGTGGTAAGTGAAAATACTTTTTTTGAGAGTACTCAACCGACCATAATCTACGGTGGTATAACAGTCGCCGAGGGTGCCACTCTCACCATTGGAGCTGGCACAACGCTCTATTTCCATCCAGATGCCGGAATAAATGTGTACGGCAGACTGGTGGTGCAGGGCACTGCGGAGCAGCCCGTGGTGCTCAGAGGCGATCGTATCGACAACATGTTTGACTATCTGCCATACGACAATGTGAGCGGACAGTGGAAGGGCATACACTTCTATGAGACGTCATACGACAACAGTATCGACCATGCCGACATCCATTCCACTTGCGACGCCGTGGTGTGCGATGCTTCGGATGTGTCGAAACTCAAACTGCGACTCTACAACACTATCGTGCACAATTGCCAGGGCTACGGACTGCGCTCCGTACACTCCGTGGTGGATGTGCAGAACTCGCAGATTACAAACACACTGGCCGACTGTGTGTCAATACTGGGCGGTGTGGCCTATTTCCTCCACTGCACCATAGCACAGTTCTATCCCTTCGACGGTGACAGAGGCGTTGCACTGAGGTTTACCAACTACGAAGGCGACAACAAATACCCGCTTTATGCTATGGACTGCGTGAATACCATCGTCACGGGATATGCTGATGATGTGATTATGGGTGATGCTGATGAGGAGGCTACATATCAGTTCTCATTCCATCACTGCCTCCTGCGAACGCCTCCCATAGAAGATAGCGACCATGTGCACGACATCATCTGGGAACCTACCGATGATGAAGACGGATATGGCTGGCACATGTTCAAGGTGTTTGATACTGACAATCTGGTTTACGACTTCCACCTTGCTGAAGGTGCCGCTGCCATTGGCAAAGCAGACCCGGCTGAATCCTTGCCACTAGACCTCTCTGGCACTCCTCGCGATGCAGAACCCGACTTGGGCTGCTACGAATACGTTAAGACTGAAGAATAAACAAAAACCTGCTGATACCATGAAAGAAAAACATATCGACATCACGCTGATGCAATATACTATTGAGGAGCTTGATGCAGACATGCGGCATCTCGTCGACATGGCTAAGGAGGCAACAGGCCGTTCTTATTCGCCTTACTCGCATTTCTCTGTTGGTGCTGCCGTGCTTTTGGCTGACGGCACAGTGGTAATAGGAGCCAATCAGGAGAATGCAGCCTATCCCTCAGGACTCTGTGCCGAACGCACTGCACTCTTCGCTGCCGGTGCGCAGTATCCTGACATGCCTGTGGTGGCTCTCGCCATAGCAGCGCGCAACGAGCGGGGACTGTTCACACCACAGCCCGTGTCGCCCTGCGGCGCATGCCGCCAGGTAATGCTCGAAGTGGAAGAGAGATACCACCAACCCATGCAGGTGCTGCTCTATGGAACTGAAGTGGTGAATGTGTTAAAGAGTGCCAGAGACCTGCTGCCACTCTGCTTCCTCGATGCTGACATGCACTGACATCATGCATACGAATAAGCAGACCTCTCCACTCGAACCAGCCAATATCCTACTGGCACTGGGCAGCAATTGCCTGTATTCCCGTACCATCCCGCTGGCACGCGAACAGCTCGAGCAGTCCTTTACGAATGTACGCTTCACTCGCTGCATCGTCTCCGAAGATGTAAAAAACAGCGATGCGCCACAATACGCCAACTGTCTCTGTAAGGCTCAGACAGACCTTGACAAAAAAGTGCTGATCAGACTGTTGAAGATGATAGAAGGAGTATGCGGCAACAATCCTGCTCTGCGCGAACAGGGACAGGTGCTCATGGATATCGACCTGCTGATGTACAACGGAGAAAAATATCATCTCAAGGACTGGGAACGACCATATATAAAAACGCTATTATCTGAATTATGAGAAACTTTCTGCTTACTATCGCATGCGGCCTGGCAATGATGCTTCAGGCACAGGACTTTGACACTTACTTCACAGATAACACTCTGCGTATTGACTATATATTCTCTGGCAATAGCAAGGAACAGCATATCGCTGTAGACCAACTGAATATGAGTCCGCGCTGGTATGGCCGCCGCCACCGACTCTCTGAGTTGCCACTCGAGGGTAATGGTCAACTCACTGTGCGCCACCATGCTACTGGCCAGGTGATATACCGCCACTCGTTCTCCACTCTATTCCAAGAGTGGTTGGCACAGGACGAGAGCAAGTCGCTCACACGCGCCTTCGAGAACGTGTTCTTGGTGCCCATGCCCCGAGATACCGTGGATGTGACAGTTGACTTGCGCGACAACCGCCGACAGATTATGACATCGCTCACACATACAGTGGTGCCATCCGACGTGCTCATTCGTCATATCGGTCAGCATCCCACACCCTACGTCACTGTGCAGCAGGCTGCCGACACTACTCACTGCATTCGTGTGGCTTTTGTGGCAGAAGGCTATCAGCAGAACGAGATGGACACCTACATGAAGGATGTGGACGTGGCAATGAAAGCATTGTTCGACCATGAGCCATTCCGCAGCCTGCGCGACCGCTTCCATATCGTCGCTGTGCAGAGTCCGTCCACCGACAGCGGCACCAGCAGTCCGGCACGGGGCGAATGGAAACGCACTGCACTAGGCTCGCACTTCGATACCTTCTACATGGACCGCTATCTCACCACTTTGCACCTCAAGACTCTGCATGACTGGCTGGCAGGCATACCATATGAGCATATCATCGTGCTCGTCAATACCGAGGAATACGGGGGGGGAGGCATTCTTAACAGTTACAACCTCTCCATGACTCACCACCCCTACTACCCGCAGGTAGTGGTGCATGAATTTGGTCACTCCTTCGGCGGACTGGGCGATGAGTATGCATACGAACACGAGGCCATACCTATGTATCCGCATGATGTGGAACCGTGGGAGCCAAATCTCACCACGTTGCACGACTTCCATGGCAAATGGGAGGATATGATTAAGAATGGTACACCCATCCCCACTCCAGAATCGAAAAATCAGAAGACAATAGAGAGCAGGGTAGGGGTGTTTGAGGGTGCCGGCTATTCGCTAGAAGGGGTGTACCGCCCGGCACAGGACTGCCGCATGCGCACCAATTCAAATCCCATCTTCTGTCCTGTGTGCAACAGGGCACTCACGCGACTCATAGATTTCTATACTAAACCCTGATGATAAACATTGAACCCCAGAAGTTCCGAGAAACTTCTGGGGTTCAATGTCTTTATATCTGCAAGACGGATATGCTTAGAAGATATAACCTATACCACCCATGAATGAGTGACTGTCGCCAAAGATGCCCGGCTGGAACTTGTATTCGCCAGAGAGGAACCACTTGTCGGTGAGATGGTACTCCACACCGCCACCAAGTTGAAGGCCAAAGTCGGTGTCATCGTCTTGTGATATCCTCGTGCCTCCATCCACATAGTCGTCATAGTGTACGAACTGAAGTATGAAACCAGCCAAGGGATATACCTTAAACTTATCTGAGATATGGAACACATAGTGGGCACTTGCGCTTACCTGTATGTCAGACACACAATCGTGCATAGGATGAAATGTCAGATCCAATCCCACACGCCAGTGGTCGGTGAAGCTGAACTGGCTGAAGGCGCCAAAACCAAACTGTGCAGTGTTGTCATTCACTTTCCAATCCGTAATCTTTAGTTTGGTCAAATTCACTCCGAGACGCGCACCAACAGCTATGTCGCCCTTCTGCTGTGCCTGTGCGCCAATGCCTATCATGGCAATACACAATGTAATGAATAATTTTTTCATGATTCTAAATATGGTTTGATAATTTGTTTGTGCCTATTTTCTCTTCTTTCCTGAAATCTTTTGCAAAGATATATATTTGTTGCAGATATTATGCAAAATTGGTTGAAAATCCTTTCAGAAAGTGAAGAAAAGTTAATATTTGTCAATTTTGTGTGATATGCTAAATCTCTGACAAAAGCATAGCAGAGTGGAAGATAGGGTAATACACAGGTATACTCCCAGACAGTGGTAATGACTATATGGTTAGTCAGTTGAACGCGCAGGAGTCACACAGCCTGTTCTGGATGGCAAAATTTTTGTGCTTGTGAGCGTCTGCCATCATGCAAGTGGGGTCATCGTTTGGACAATGATCTGCAGAGAAGAAAGCATGGCAGAACTCATGTATCACTGTTTTCCAAATAGCCGATTTGTTTTTTAGCCGTTTATCTGAAACTATTGCCACTCCTTCACCTGAATAACTTAGTCCGATAATTCCGTAGTTCTTGACCCCATGTATATCATCGCATAGATCCTCATGTGTGAGTCCGATGATAACCTGATCGTCGTCTGTCTGCTCATCTCGCAGTATATCCAGAAGGTCCAATGCCTTGTGCTTCCTCCCTACTACAGGCTTGATTGGGAGGAGCACAGGCTTCCTGATTTCAAAACTCCATTCGCCTCCACCCAGATATTTTTCCATGTTCTTCTGCAGGGCAGGCAGAAACCTTTTCACTTCTTGCTCAGTGAAAGAACCGTAAGGCTGAAAGCAAATAGTGGCGTGGGGACAAGAGCAAAGAAACCCACCAGCACCATTTTTCTTACTGCATGCACATACCACAAATGCCATGCAAACAAACAGTATTAACTTTTTCATGTCTATATGGATCTTATTTCTTTCTCAAATGTATTAATGAATTTCAATATCGATACAATCAAATGTTTGTTATTCCCCAACCAGCCCTTTGTCCATCAGTATGGGCAGTATGTTTGATGCTGACTGGCGAATCTTTTTCTTCTTTACAGACTTATACCTTTTCAGAAGTTCCTGATCGTCTTTCAGCAACTCCTCCATGAATTTATCATCCAGACGCGTCACGATGTAGTGTCCTTCCTTATTGGCTATACTGTCTATCAGGTAACAGCGGAAATCGTTCATTGTGTCGTAACTTATCCACGGTGTCACACCGTCGTCTGTAAATTCTATCTGTGCGGGCTTGCCTGGAGAGAAGACAAGTGGAACTGGGCCTATTATTACCCCAAAAGCTGTACTGTTATAGTGATATACGGCCACCACCAACTTGTCGTTATCATATCGGTAGCCTTGAGCAAATGTTGGATCGCTGATGACAAAATCTCTTTTACCTCGCAGATTGCGGCAATTTACATAGAGACGCTTCCCGTACTGTATGGCTAATACATTGTAGCTTATGACTCTGTCTATTTTCTCAACACCACTCTCGAATCTGTAACCACCGTTCTTGTATACCAGTCGTGGTTCCTGATCGTTGTGACCTCGTGTCAGTGAATCTATAGACTGCCAA